>DATJYH010000102.1:0-16316 GCA_035499675.1 Puia sp. | reverse complement strand
CTGCATCTGCGTTCAGGACAGACGACTGAGAAAATAAATCGCTTCACTAAAATATATTACCGTGTTCGTCATTTTCCAAAGATCTATCACGTCAGCTCTTATAAGCTCCTTATGTATGAACACAATGTTTGCCCAAATTCCACCGAACGGTGTCGACAGTTCAAAGGGGCTGAAGGACTATTATAAAGATTATTTCCCCATCGGTGTATCGGTTTCTGCCGGGGCACTGAAATCCGATGAGGCCGTCCTGATCGCAAAACAGTTTAACAGTCTCACCCCTGAAAACGCTATGAAGATGGGTCCCATCCATCCAAAAGAACATGAGTATAACTGGAAGGATGCCGATTCGATTGTTGCCTTTGCAGAACGTCATGGCATGCGGGTGCGGGGACATAACCTCTGCTGGCATGAACAGACCCCGGGCTGGTTATTTGTAAATGATGCCGGCGATACTGTAAGCAAGGAAGTCCTTCTGCAGAGGTTAAAAGACCATATCAGCACGGTGGTAAAAAGATACAAGGGACGGATATATGCATGGGATGTGGTCAACGAAGCGATTTCCGACAATCCCCATGAATTTTTACGTAATTCGGCCTGGTATCGGATCTGCGGGGACGACTTTATCATCAAAGCGTTTGAATATGCGCATGCAGCGGATCCCGACGCGATCCTGTTTTACAATGATTACAATACTGAAAGACCGGAAAAAACAGCGCGAGTATACCGGCTACTGAAACAACTGCTGGATGCCGGTGTACCGGTACAGGGGATCGGTGTGCAGGGACATTGGTCCGTTTATGAACCAGACCGCAGTGCCCTGGTAGATGCCATTCAAAAATTCGCCTCGCTGGGATTACAGGTGCAGATCACAGAACTGGATGTCTCCGTATACAAATGGGAAAAAAATAGCCGGGCGCGCATGCCAGGCGAACAGGATCAGTTTACACCCGAATTGGAGCGGGCGCAGGCTGAAAAATATAAAATGATCTTTGACGTATTCCGAAAATATCGACACAATATCACTGGCGTTACCTTCTGGAATATCTCCGACCGTCATACCTGGCTCGACCACTACCCCGTATCCGGCAGGAAAAACTACCCGCTGCTTTTTGATACCCATCTCCAACCCAAAAAGGCATATTGGGAGGTTACCCGGTTCTGACGCAAGCCCCGGTGGCGCGGCCATCAGTTACTAACTGAAACAACTAACCGAAAATGCTCTTGATCTGCCCGCCGTCCACCGATACGGTCTGCCCGGTTACATACCTGGAAGCGGGACTCATCAACCACAGGGCCAGGGTGGCAAAGTCGGCCGGATCACCGAGCGCACCCACAGGTATCGACGCGATCGCTTTTTTACGTATCTCCTCCACCGGCAGGCCTGTTTGTTCACTTTTTTTCTGGTAAAGCCGTTCAACCGCTCCCGTATCATGAGAGCCGGGTGCAAGGACGTTTACAGTAACGCCTGTCCGCGCTATTTCATTAGACAATGTTTTCACAAACCCCGTTGCCGCAAGGCGCAATGAATTACTGAGCACCAGGTTTTCCAGCGGTTGTTTGACCGATGAGCTTTCTATAAAGACGATCCTTCCATATCCCTGTTTCGTCATCTTTGGTACAAAAGCCTGAGTTAACTCCACCTTCCAGCGCAAGAGGTTCTTATAGGCATTGTCCCAATCCTCGAGGGTCGTTTCCATTACCATTTTGGCGGGGGGTCCACCGGCATTCACGAGTATGCCATGTAATTCCTGCTGCTCCGCCAGCCCAACCAGTTTTTTGATGGTATCGCTTTGCGTAATGTCTCCTGCCAGGATCTCGATCCCGGAGCCAGCAGCAGACTGCAGACTTTTCAAATTGTTTTCATTCCGCGCAATGGCGAGGACCGATGCCCCCTCTGCCGCAAGGGCTTTTGCCACGGCCAGTCCAAAACCGGAGCCTGCTCCGCATACTATAAAGCGATGATTCCTGATGCCAAGATCCATACGATTTGAATTTATGTAAAGCAAAAGTAGCCGGAAAACGGCAGGTGGGATCGATGGCGTGCTAATTTTTGTATGGCCCCTGGCGAAATAGTAAGTTCATTTTTTTATCCAGGCGGCATAGATCGTTGCATGATCATATCGTGAAGGCAGTTCATTGATCTTGTGGATCACCGAATAGCCAAGTCCCCGGAACAATTTTTCAAGAGAACGGAAACTGCTCGGAAAGGGCACCCAGGGATTGGGCTCATCCGTATTGTACTCAACGATCAGGATGTTACCATGCCCCGAAAGGTATCCCGCCAGTTTTTTTACAAAGCCGAGCTTATCCTCGACATAGTGAAGTGAGTTGGCCATCAGTACGCCATCGAGGTTTTGAAGATGGAGATGTCCGTTGCTAAAGTCAGCTTTTATTTTTTCGATGGTCACCTGCTGCGGCTGTTCGATCCTGTTCAATGATGCCATATTGCTGTCGACCGCAAAGATCTTACTGCCCGGGGTAATCAGGCGCGCAAGCGCATTGGAGAAAAGACCGGTCCCGCTTCCCAGGTCGGCCCAAAGCTTTTTTCCCGCAGCAGAAATTTCAGGGTGTTTGATCAACGAAATGGCTTCATCCAGTTTCATATATAAAAAATATAGAATAATGATGCGGCTTTCACCTGTTTTGTTGCATGACAACCCTACATAAACAGCACACGGAAAATTAACTTCGCCAGGTCGATGTTTATGTCGCCTTCAGTCAATTTTAACGTTGTTTTATCTTTTCATGTGATCCCGGGTATGACGGTCATCACTAAACGCCCGCACCGGCTTAATGGTTGGTTCCGAGTAGCTTGGTTGGCTGGTGTCTTGCCCATCTCCCCAAATAATACAATTGTCAGCCAATGACGGAGCCGTTCAATTTCCATTGCCCGGTACCGGATAAGACGTTTGTCGGGGGAATTTTGTTACGCCCGTTGTTCCGGAGTTTTCCACGATACGGTTTCTTCATGAAATCGTAACCTGTCACTTCTGCAGGGCCTCTGTGTAGATGGGGATCGCTTCCATTCTTGTGAGGATCGTGGAGGGATTCATATATCTTTCATGATCCATCACCGGCATATCGATATTGTCGGATCCGTCGTAGTTTTCCGAGTGCAGGGTGGCGCGTACAAAACGGCTCCAGGCCAGCAATTGAAATCCGAGCCCGTGTGCAATACAGATGCTATCGGTCCGGTATTCAAAACGATCGATGTATTTTGAGGAGAGATGTCCAATCCCCGACCCGATCAGCGACCAGGCGCTTCTGTTCGAAAAATCCGATGCATGGCTGAGTTCATGCCCGATCACGCCGACCTGTGCATTAAAATCCATCCGTTCCAGGAGGAGCGGCTCAAGTTTTACGATGGAACTGTCGCTGATGGTAATCGCAAATTTTCTTTTGGACCTACTGCCGAGTAAATTGGGAAAAACGGGTTTTGTCTGCAGTGGAGAGCGGGTCGCTTTTAGTACAAAGCGGATCCTGCTGTTTTTTAACTCGGGAAAATAACTCAGGGCAATCAGTGTTTGCAGGGTATAAGCAGGTATCAGGGTTTTGTTTCCCCCGTATTCTGCTGCCAGCCGGGTGCTGTCCGCTTCAGTCAGGTCGGACCTGTTGTATTGTTTTCGCGGTTGGGGCGACTGTCCATAACTACCTGTATAGTACAGGCACACACAAATCAGCCAGAAATTCCGGCAACATAGTCCTTTCATCAAATCAAATTACCGAATATCTGCCAAATGACCGGTCCCGCACTTATATTGACCTTATTAAATATTTGCAAAAAAATATACATGATCACTTTATTATTTTTGCCTGTTGCTGCCCGGATCTGTCGCCGACCCGAACATTCATCCAAACAGACTGACGATGTCTGAAACGCCCGATATCATTGCCTGGACCAGGGAAGGTTCCATTGACGCATTAAAAAAATTCCTGGCCACTAACCCGGATGCAGCAAATAGCCGCACGGCGGAAGGCATTTCCCTCCTGATGCTGGCAGTCTATCACAGGAACCAGCAGCTGGTCGACCTGATCAAATCCCATAAGTCTGCGCTCGATATTTTTGAAGCCGTCTCCACGGGCGAGGAAAAGTTGGTTCGCAGGCTCACCGAAGCAAATCCTTCTGTTGTGAACCTCGTTTCCCCCGATGGTTTTTCGCCGCTCGGTTATGCCTGTTTTTTTAACCAGCCCGCTATTGCCCGCTACCTCGTGGAACAGGGTGCCGATGTGGGTGCAGCCTCGAATAACAATTTCAAAGTAACACCGCTTCATTCTGCAAGCGCCATATCCAGTTATGAGCTCGTGGAGTACCTGCTGGCACACGGTGCAGATGTGCATGCGCGCCAGGCATCGGGTTTTACTGCCCTGCATTCCGCCGCCTTCAACGGTAAACCGGAACTGGTAAAATTGCTGCTGGACGCGGGTGCCAATATCCGCGACAAAACCGATGAGGGAGAAACAGCGCTGATGCTGGCCGAGAAAAACAACCAGTCCCAAACCGCCGCTTACCTCCGGTCCCGGGACGCCCATTAGGCTTTTCACCGAAACCAAATAAAAGCTGCCTGTCTGTCCGGTATGGCTTTACCCATGCGTCATTGAATTGACACAATTTTATAAGCATCAATACAGCATTATGAAAGATTATCTATTGTTATTCAGGGGAGGCCTGCATTTCCAGACCGCCACCGAGGAGGAAGTTCAGAAAGCCATGAAAAAATGGGAAGGCTGGATGGATGAGCTGGCCAAGCAGGGCAGGCTGACGGGTGGAAAACGACTGACCCCCAGGGGAACCGTACTCTCTGGTCACCAAAAACAAATCATCGATGGCCCTTACACCGAGGGTAAAGAAATTGTAGGTGGTTATTTGGGCATCAAGGCAGAGAATTTCGAAGAGGCCGTCCAGATCGCCAGGGGCTGCCCCATTTTTGATTATGGCGGCATTACGGAAGTAAGGGAGCCGGCCGGCGCCTGAGCCAATTTATCGCATGATCATCTCCGTGATTTTATGAATCGGGTTCGCCGTGGAATTACCCGGTGATCTCTATTGGCCGAGGCTATTGTCATTGACCCATACCGAGAAACTCCGGGGAGGCAGTTCAATGTAAACGGTTTGCTGGCTACTCAAGACGGCATAAGGAAAGCCGGAATGTTTCAACAGGTCATAAAACCTGGTCCCGGCAGCTATACCTCCTCCATGTGTATTGATCTGGTGATCCACTTTTAAAGTAACCCCGGCAAAATTGATGGCTACAATGATGTCCTTGCCCGATGGGCCCCCGCTCAGCTGGTAGATCAATGTGGTCATCTTTCCCGCACCATCCCCGGATGATTCATATTGAGTGGGGGCACTGAGATAACTACTTCTTTCCATGTTCAGGTAATCGGCACGGGTTGAGTTAAAAATGTATTTTTTGTGTATCGCGATCAGCGAATCGATCACCGGCTTCAGGTATACCGTTGGATAAAATGGTACCGGGGTACCAAAATAATCGGGATAAAAAACCGAGGGCATTCCCACTGAGTTGTCAGTAAAAATATACGCATAGGCCAGCATCGGATCATTTTGAACAGGGAGATTGCCGTTGTCGCGCAGATCATGGTTGTTGATAAAGGTTACCACCTGGCTTCCGCTGATCCCATTGCCGTGATGAACGAGACCGGCATTGTATACGTTGCGGACATCGCCCCCGTAGAGATCGCAGGCATCCTTCAGGGCAAAGCGCAGGGGAAAATCAAAGGCCCTGACCTGTATGGCAGCATTCGCTGCCGGACTCATGGCTGACCGCACGCTGTTTATCCACCCGCTGATATTGTCTTCATTGTCCCAGTATTCACCCACTACCAGGCCTGGATCCATGCCTGCACTGTACATCGAACCCAGGAGTTGTCCTACAAACTGTGGATTGAAATCCTTGACCGCATCCATCCTGAATCCACGGATGCCGATGGTCTTCCAAAGCCATTGGGTCCAGTTTAGCAACACGGCTGCGGTAGCAGGATTGTCCTGCGCATAATCCGAATAGTAATAGGGATAGTCCCAGTCTTTCCCCAACACACTACAGCTGATGCCATCCGGATGAAAATTGGAATAATTCATCGCACCACGACCACTGGACAAATGAAGATAATTGGTGTTGGTTTGCAATACAAGTTGACCGATTACATCCTTTCCACTGCCGGCATTCCGGATCCCGTAGATCCGGTGATCACTGTACATGCGGGGAGTGCCGTCCGGATAGTCCCGGTTGCTGATATAAATAAAAAGCGTATCTCCCGCTGTGCTTATATCGGTGCTGCCTAAATGAATATGGTATTCATCCGTGAGGCAACCACCGCCTGCAGTTACTGCATTCACCGCCACGCCAAGCTGTACGGACAAACCGGGCTGACCACAGTCCATACCCCCGTCGGGTCTTAACTGGTCAATGGCTGGTTGTTGTCGATAACCGGTGGCCCTTGTTTCCGCATAAAATGAATATGGGCTGTTAAAAAAACGCGGGCTTTGGGAGAGCGAGCTGATCTTGATATAGTAGTCGCCGGTATCCATACCGCCATTTACTAACGGTAATATATATCTGAATCTGTCCGATGGATAAGGATTGTAGGAGGGGTCCTGGTACACGGGTGCATTCCGACAGGCGGCGGAGATGCCGCTGTCCACATACGATTGCACCACGGGGTTGTTTTCCATGCTGCCACCATCCCGGTGGTTGTACACTACGTCTGCCACTGCACGCAGTCCCTGCGTTTTAAAGGTTTTGATCAACCGGTTGACATCTTTCCGGGTTCCAAAACTGGTTGGCCCAAGTCCAAATTCTCCCAGGTCAAAAAGATCTTTGGGGTCATATCCGCCGCTCTGGCTTCCCGAACTGGTACGGACAAAAGGTGGCAGCCAGACATAGGTAAACCCGGCTTTGGCAATGGAAGATGCACGGGCGGTGAGGGTGTCCGCCCAATCGCAGTGACAACTGTCGGCAGTTTTTGGATAGCCCCAGTACCATCCTTGCATGAGGAAGTCCTGCGAAAAAGCCCGCGTTAAACAAAAACAGGCAGGGGCCCAAACCAGGTAAAGGCAAAAACGTTTCATAACCAATTTGCAGGCCGGCCAATCGAATACCTAAAGCAAAAAATATCTTCAATGGGAGGAGAAAGATGGAAGAACATCCTTAATGTACATCATTCAGATGAATGATCCAAATATGCATGCCATCCTGCAGCACGCTCTTCTTTATTTTTTTATTGCTGATCAACGGTAAACTCCGCAAAGGCACTTCCGGCAGTCCCGGCAGCTGTAAGTCCCTGCACAATGACTACAAAATGTCCGGCCAGGTCGGAGCTATAAAAGGATAGGGAGGTTTTACCGTTTTGACCGGTCCTGATGTCCGGCGCCCAGTGAAGGAGGTTCCTGAAATCCGGAATGGGGCTCTGCCTGTGCGTGTCGTTGTCGTACGCCGGTGCATAAAATTCCCGCTGCCGCTGAATGCCATCATACTCTACTACAATCGATCCCGGGTCCAGCTCAAATCCTGCCAGGTCGCCCTCATAGGTCTGGTAGCTTACAATCCCGGTGTTGGCGAGCGAGCCCTGGTAAAAATTCCCGGAAACCACTTCAATCTTCCGGATCTTCAGGGGATCGAATTCCATGATCCTATTCATATTAAATATGGGCACCCCGTCCAGGAGGACCAATGGATCGCTGTTAAAGAATTCTTTCATCAGCATATTGTTCACCCTGAAATAATACCGGTCCGATTCCTTGCGCACGTGTACATCCGAAACATATTCGTGCATGACTTCTTCCATGGATTTAAAACGTGTATAATCATCCAGGTAATACTTTTTGTCCGGGTATCCGTAAAATGCGGTACTGTCGGTCTCCACTGACGGTAACAAATGGTGCTTTTTATCGAGCACATAAGTGTTCTCCACCTGCATGTGAATGCTGCGGTCAAGCAATTGCCGGCTCAACCGGCCCGGGAATGAAAAATCGGGTAGCGGGGTTGATGAAAACCTATCCGAATAAGATGGAAAAACATCGATCGTGTAATTGCTGTCGAACCTATTGTTCAGGCTGGCGATCAATTCACTGTTCCCATAAATCATTTCGGGATTAAAATGGACCATTCCGCTGCTATCGCTGACAGCTACCGCAAAACCATACTTCTTCGCCGGTACGGACAGATAGGCCATGATGTTCCTCCCCACCTGCCCCGTTTGTTTATGGGTAATCCGTCCGTTGATCACCGGCCCCTCTGTTTCCGGCAAAAACTCAAAATAAGGGTGCTGGTCGTTAAACACATCCTCCCATTTGAACCGCCTCCATCCCTGGGTCAGCATCAGGTTATCCAACGCCTCGGTTGCTTCAGGACCATCATGATTAAAATAATAACCGGGCGATTCAATATATCCCCGCAATTCCGATGTAAGCAGCAAATAACTCCGGATATCCTCCTGCGGCATCGGCTGGAGCGAGTCCAGCAGGAACACCGACATCGACAAATTTGCTTGTACCGGCACACCCGACTGATCCTTTGCGACGAGGTCCAGGTCTACCCGGTTGCGCGTATGGTACACAGCCTGGTTTGTGTTAATGGCTATGGCCAGGTTCTTTGAGGGTTTCTTACAATACAGTCTCTCGCAGAGTGGCTGGCGGGCGTTGTTAAACACGGTAAACACGGACACGCCATCTTCTAAACTGTCTCTATTCACATAAAATGAAACCTCTCCACTCGCATCGGACCGGGCCAATTGGCTGTTTTTAATGATTTGCCGGGTATGCACGAGCAGGAACAGTTGTTGATTGTCGTTGGCCGAATGTGAGCGAACCGTGATCTTCAATTTTCCATGACTGCCGTCTGTCAACTGCATGACAGCCCCCTGCGGGTATACCTGGGGCAGGGCAGCCCGGTACAGGGAATCCCCCATGCGAACCAATGCGGTATATTGATCACCGTTATGTGCTAAAAGGGTGAAGCGCCCCCTACCCGCGTGCAGGGATTGAAACCGGGCCACAGTATCCATTTTTTGATTGACAATAACTCCCCGGCAATCCATTCCCCTGCCAACACGATCGGAGGCCGCAAAAGCCACGACCGACGACAGTCCATCCACCAGGTTCCCGCCTTCGGGAAAGAAACGAATATCATAAGCCACTGATGTCATGGGTTGGGTGGAAGCCGTTTCCCGCAGGGTGTTTACAATGATCAACGGTTCTTCAAAATAATAGTCCGGGTTAAAATTCTTCATCCAGCTACTATAAGCACGCAACCGGTAATGTCCCGAACCCATCGAAACCGGGATGGAAAATGAACCCCAACCCATCCCCTCCTTCATTTCGATCTTTGCCTGTAAAACGGGTCGCTGGTCATGCCCCAGTATCTCAACATATACCAGCCTGCTCAGCGATAGGGGCCCGTGAAAATAACCGTCCACGGCATATACCTTGAACCAAATGGTTTCCCCGGCCAGGTAAAAGTCTTTGGCTACATGTACATATAATTTTTCCTGGAAATGATGCAACTGGTACTGCACAAACTTTTCCCTCACCGCATCCGGTCCGCTCGCCTGCGAAAAAGCAGGCAATACAGCGAACCCGGCCACAGCCATCAATATGATCCTTTTCAGGTGCAGTATACTCATGGTCTTATTCCATTTAATTTTTTTCACTGCCAAAAAGACGGCTGCTGGTTCGTCCCTCCCATCAGGGTACAATTCAGGCACATTCTTTTGGCAATAAAAATCGTTCCATTGGATACAAAATACCACGGTGCATAGGATGTATCCGGGTAATTGAATATGGCGTAGTTGGAAGCATTCTGGTCGATGAATTTGATCGAACAGGCCGCCTCTCCCAGCGGATCAAAATTCCAATTTTCCAACTGGCTATGATCAATAAAGATCCGCATCTGTTGTTGCCTGGCCGCACTCACAAACCCCACCACCGGTTCATTCGGGTTTTTGAGGGAACGGACATTCCCCGTCAGCTGGCTGGGTTGCGGATCAAACAGGGTGCCCAGCTCCTGCGAATTTGTTTTGATGGTTTGCCAGTACTGGTAAGCTTCCCGGGTCAGGGTATACTGATTTACGAGTATACTATACCGGTAGTACAATCGACTGTCCAGGTGCGGAATGGTCAGGACGGGCTGCTGGCTGATCACATCCTGGCTCAGCTGGATATTCGTGGCCAGGAGCAGGTCGGTGGACACATGGTTCATCCAGCATACATGCACCTGTTGCGAGCTGTCGAGCAGGTAAATCAAATCATTTTGAACCCCATAAATAGTCGTCAGCGGGCTCTGGTATTCCCAGGTTTCCACATAGTCCCACCAGTAGTACCTGCTGCTGTCCATGGGGTCATGCGTATTCACAAACAGGTTCACGTTTTGCGTGGGGGGTGCCTCCTGCTGCCAGGACACACTGTCGATCGGGGGCGTTTGCCGGCAGGATACAAAGTCGGACTGGAACTGGTCGCCGTCCTGCGTGGAAATGTCCAGGCGGTACTGGTCCGTGTTGTCCAGTGAAAGCGTGTCGCTGTTGTAAGCACCGCCGGGTGCCGGGGTCAACAAGTACTTAACACCGCTCTTTCCCTCGATGGTTACCGTAGCATTGTACTCCGGTACATTGGTATTTGAATCAGACAGGTTCACGGTCCTGGATAAAAAAATAGTTGTAACACCATTGCTGCTGGTATTGATGATTCCCCCCACTACCAGGTAGTTGTTATTCGCCTGCTTCAGTTTGGGTGTGTACGCCTTCTTGCAGTGAGGGGCAACCAGCGTCAAAGCTAACAAACCATACAAACTCATCCGTTTCCACATCAGCCGCTAGAATTTTAGATTAAACGTTACAAATGGAATCGCCGTTCCAAAAATCGACAGCTGGTATCCCTGCACTTTTCCGTTTTCCACCACATAATACACGGAATAGGCATTTTGCCGGGCCGTGAGGTTGTACACACCAAATGACCAGGAATTATGCGTCTTCTGTTTTACTTTATGATTGCCCTCGATGGTAAAGGAAAGATCGGTGCGGAAATAATCTGGAATACGGTACTGGTTCCTGTCGGAATACAGCAGCCCAATGGTGCTACCCCGGTAGAAAACCGCAATCGGCAAAGTGATCGGTCGGCCCGTGCTATAGACTACGTTCAGCGACAAACTATACCGCAGGGAGAACCGGTAGTTCCCGATCAGGTTTACATTGTTTGGCTTATCAAAACTGGCAGGATAATAATTTCCCTCATTGATGGTTTGACCAGCCAGCGGATCATCCTGTTTCAAAAAAGTTCTTGAGTAGGTATAACTCAGCCAGCCATTGAGCCGGCCGGAATTTTTCTTCAACAGGAATTCAATACCATAGGCCATGCCGTTGGTATTGATCACATCTGTTTCAATATGTGAGTTGAGCAATAACGAAGCCCCGCTCTTGTAGTCCATATAATGCCGGATGGTCTTATAGTAGGCCTCCACCGAAGCCTCGATGGCGTTGGATTTAAAATTGCGATAGTACCCCAGGGAGAACTGCGCACCCTGCTGCGGCTGGATATGGGGATCGCTCAGCTTCCAGATATCCGTGGGTGAGATGGTCACGGTGTTCGAGAGCATGTGGATATACTGCTGCGTGGTATTAAAGCTGGCCTTGATGGACGATTGTTCGTTCAGAATATAACGGAGGCTGATCCTCACCTCCGGTGCATGATAGGTCTTGATGATCTTGTTGGAGGAGTAAACGCTGGTATCGATAATGGTAGTAGTATCCTTGGGCACTCCGGGCTGATAATTGTACACATCATGAGGGCCCAGGTAATTAAACATGGAATACCTGATACCGGCGGAGAGCACCAGGTTTGAATTGATGGTATATGTATCGCCCAGGTAGAGTGCCGATTCCAGACCCTGCTCCGGGGGTACCACATCCCTGGCCACGAGCGACTGCCCTCCCACTGGTTCAAAAGTGCCGGGATGCAGTTTGTAATAAACGGCATTCAGCCCAAAATCGATCACATGATTGTTGCCCGGTGAATAACTAAAATCAGAACGGAAGGTCTGCTGATCGATTTTAAAGCCCAGTTTAAAAGCATTGACCGGGTTCTCCGAACTGGAAACACTATACTGGTAATGATCGGTGCCGAGCGTGATGGTGTTGTAAAGTTTATTGGTGAAAAGGTGTTTCCATTTTATGTTGGCGTTCATGTTGCCGTAGCGATAAGTAGTATCGTTGCTGAGGTTGAAGTTGTCGTTGCTGATATAACCTGTCAGGTAGAGTGTATTTTTTGCATTCATGATATGTGTAAGATGGAGACTCACATCATAAAATCCTGCCTTGCTGTTTTGATAAGCGGTATTGGGTAATAATCCCAGTATCCAGTTGGAGTAAGTCGTCCTGGCACCCACGATGATAGAAGTCTTGTCCTTTTGTATCGGGCCCTCGAGGGTGAGTTTGCTGGTCAGTGGACCGATCCCGGCCACGCCGGTCCATTTTTTATTGTTGCCATCCTGGCCGGTAATGTCTAACACAGAAGACAATCTTCCGCCATATTTCTCCGGGATGGATCCCTTATACAATTCAATTCCTTTGATAACATCCGGATCAAATGCAGAAAAGAAACCAAAGAGATGGCTGGGGTTATAGATGGTGGCATCATTAAAGAGAATGAGGTTCTGATCGGTGGAACCACCCCGCACATTGAACCCGTTTGCAGCTTCACCGGCAGAGGTTACCCCCGGCAGGGTCAACACTACTCTTAATACATCCGCCTCACCAAAAACCACCGGCACCTGTTTGATGGTACGGATGGATAATTTACTGACACCCATCTGCTGGCTCCGGATGTTGGAGGTCTTTTCTGCCGAGACGGTTACGGCTTTCAGGCTCACAATTTCTTCCTGCATCTCTACATTCATCTTCCCGTCGCTGTTCAAAACAATCTGCCTCCTGGTATCCTTCATGCCCGCGCTGCTGATCCTTAATACATGTCTTCCTTTTGAAAGCACTATAGAATAATACCCGTATTGGTCGGAACTTACCCCGATGGTCAGGGAATCTACCATGATGGAAGCGCCTGCAATGGCCTCACCGCTTTTGGACTCCCTGATGTAGCCACCCAGTGTGGCGCGGCCCTGGTTGCCACCCGGACCCCGGACCCCTATTTCAAAGATCCTGTTCTCAGATTGTCCCTTTAGCTGTTTTCTCGCCTGCTCTTCGCCCGCGTTCTGTTCCTCCCCCGCGGGGATTTCTTTTTTCTGCTGTCGGGCCGGTTCACCCGGCAGATAAGTGATGATCTGGAATTGCCGGCTGATAAAGACCCGGTGTTCCTGGTCGATGGCATAGTGAAGACCCAATGAAGCGCAAACGGTATCGAGCAGTTTTTCCACGCTGATGTTTTGTGCATCGACGTTCAGCTGCAGCGAATCGGTTTCAGCGGGATCAAAATAAAAATGATAGCCGGACAGGGATTGTATTTCTTTGACAAACGCGTCAAAGTGATAGCCGCGGAAGTCCCTGGTAACCATCACCGGCTGCTGGGCCTGCGCCCACAGACCGGCGCCTGCCAGGAGGCACACGGTAAGAGAAATATTGCGGCAAAAACCTTGCATGCTATTTTTTTAGCGATGAATAATAGACCAGCATCCTTGTCAGTGTTTCGTCTGATATATCCCTCAGGTTAATATTATTTCCTTTGGCGAATTTCTTTAACGCGTCTTTCTGGTCGCGATAAATATTCAACAACTCCCGGACCGTTCCGAGGGTATATATACTGTTGCGTACTGTCAGATAATAGGTATCGTATTCCCGGTAGGCAGGGATATTATCATTCGGGTCCAGCGGCATCTGCAGCTTTTTTTGTCTTTTAACATAGGCATGGCTGATAGAATCCTCGTACAGGAGGTCAAAAAACCCGGGGGCCTTGCCGGCAGACTCGGTACTGTCCGGCCGGAAGGGCACAAAGCGGTGGCCATACAACTGGAACCAGCCGACTTTTTGCGCCACCATCCGGATCGGATAGCTACCTGAATAATCGTTCAGGATGATATTATCGTATACCAGGTCATAGCGCATGCTGACCGCATGATACAGGGTGCCGTCGTAAAAGATATCTCCCGGGGAAAGACTGTCGGCCTGAAAATAAGGATGCCCCTTGGCCTGGAGACCGTATTGTGAATATTCATTTCCGCTGTAAATGCGAAGATTGTTCCGGACGCGGCTGCGGTAAACAGCATCGAGTGTATGGAGGGATTGTTGATAAAAGGAGGAGTCCTCTGCAGACCATTGCGCCAAAGCATTCCTTCCAGGAAAAATCGCGCAAACAAAGGCAAGCCATCTCAGGTGAATACGTGTCAAGATAAAGTTTAGCAAGTTTTGGTTGGTAACTACATCTCCCGCGCCATGTACACATAAGCATTCAAGCAATCTGTCATTGGTGAACTTTATGATGATGACCGGATCAGCCTTAAATATAAATCATTTTACCCGAAACAATATGGAAAAAGGATATGGTTCCGGACCGGGGGGATGAATGGATAAACAGCTCGTTTACTCACGATGATCCACATAGGTTTTTAACCCTGCATTTCCTGCCGTAACCCGTGCTGTCCCCGCTGCCGCCGCAGTATGATGAAATTTCCGGGATCTCTCGCTGCAGGTTGTTTGTTAAATCTTTCCTTAAAATCCCGGCAGGTGATGGAGAAGTCTTTGCCCGAGGCAGGAACGCTGCTGCCCCCGATTTCACTTTAACGATTCTTTCTCTAGTCTTTCACAAAAAAATGCCTGGGAATATTGTCATGATCTGGGTCAAAACATCCTTCTATGAACCAGTCGCACGTAAGATTACTTTCATTCGGCTTTTTTGCCTGCCTGGTGCACGCCTGCAGCCCGTCAAACCTGCCTTATACGGAAAACGGGAATTGGGTATACCGCGGCGATTTTAACGGAATGGCACGTAGTGAATCCGTTTCTTTTGTGATCGGTAACAATGCCTATGTGGGCACCGGGGTCGACAATTACTTCACACTGTACAACGATTTTTGGGAGCTGAGTGTTGCGGGCACCAACTGCACCTGGTACCAGGTAGCTTCCGCCAATGCCATGGCACCGAGAAGATCAGCTGTGGCATTTAGTGTCGGCGGACAGGGCTATGTGGGTACGGGCACCAATGGAACTGTTTCCTACAGCGACTTCTGGCACTATGATCCCCTTGCCAATGCCTGGAACCAGATATCCGACATTGGCAATGCGCAAAACGGCCCCGCTCCCCGTTTTGACGCCGTGGCTTTTGGCATTGAAAGCGTAGGTTATGGTTATGTGGGGACCGGCAACAATTACCTTGAATATCTCAAGGATTTCTGGCAATATGATCCCGCTAAGGATGTCTGGACGGCCAAGGTCAGCTATGATGGTACCAAGCGAACCGCAGCAGTTTCTTTTGTGTACAATAACCAGGGCTATATCGTTACCGGGCTGGGAACCGGTGGCACGGCCGTAAATGATTTCTGGCGTTTTGACCCGGGCCAGCCGGATTCAACCGCCTGGTTCCAGCTGCGGCATATCACCAACTACAGTCCCGAATCCTACGACGATGGTTACACCAGCATCATCCGCTGGAATGCTGTAGCCTTTGTGATGACGGGTGTCCATTCCGATGGAGGAGGCGATAAGGCCTATGTCACCTCGGGTGTCAACGGCACAGTAGTCAACTGGACCTGGGAATACGATCTTGCCAATGATCTATGGACGGAAAAAACACCCTTTGAACGATCCGCGCGGCAGGGCGCTGTCGGATTCTCGCTGGAAAATCGCGGATTTGTAGGACTGGGCATCAGCGGCGGAACCAACTTTGAGGACCTGAATGAGTGGTTCCCGGATGAGGCTGAGAACCCGTATGATTGAGTCGGGAGTGCTAACGGGAGTGATACGGGGTACCCGCCTACACCAGGCTTCGGCGGGTGCGGCGGGATGCGGGATACGGTGGGGCCTCAAATTACCGCGACTTGGCGCAGGTTTAGCCGAAACGCCAACGTGTTTTATCTCCATCGTGCTCCACCCTTCGGCCCAACTTGTGCCGTTTTTGCTTTGGTGTTAAGAAATATACCACATTGGTCAACCAAAGATTATGCTAATTCTCCCTTGTATTGCCCTCAATAGTTAAATGTGTTCTATTAAAAACATCATTTAATTGGTGTTGTTGCCTTACCATTTTTCGAATGTAAGTCTGCTTATTGTCCCAATAATGAAAAAGAGATAGCTGAATTCAAGAGAAATATTACACTGGTGAAATCAAGGGAAGCAAACACTGATATTTTTGTTGATGATTATGGAAA
>DATJYH010000101.1:0-3888 GCA_035499675.1 Puia sp. | reverse complement strand
GGAGCTGGTAAAACTCTGCAGCCAGCGCCAGCAACGGATCCTGGCAGATGTGTGGCCGGCACTGAAACGAGGAGGCATATTGATCTATTCCACCTGTTCTTATTCAAAGGAGGAAAATGAGGATATACTGGACTGGATGATGAGTGAATTCAACGCGGAAAACCTGCGGTTAGAGATCGGCAATGTCTGGAGCATTGTGGAAACAGTTTCGCGGCAGCAACAGGGTTTCGGTTACCGTTTTTACCCTGACCAGGTGAAGGGAGAGGGACTTTATATGACCTGTCTGAGAAAACCGGATGGCGATCTATTCAACTATCCGAAATCAAAAAAAAACATTAATAAATTAAGCCGGAACGAAGAGACGATCATACAGCCATATCTCGCGGATTCGTATCCGTTAGCGTATCTAAATATGGGCGACAGGATACATGCCCTGCCCCCGGGCCAGCTGCATGATCTCCTCTTCCTGCAACAATCACTTTACCTGAAAAAAGTCGGCCTGGCCTTGGGTAAACTGGCTGGTACGGAACTCATCCCGGATCACGAGCTGGCAATGGACCCTCTGTTGAACCGTGACAGGCTTTCCTTTGAAGTAGACAGGGAGATGGCAGTCCGGTACCTGCGCAAGGAAGACATCAGACCGGAAACAACAAACAGGGGGTGGGCGCTGGTGACGTATCAGCAGAAGGCACTGGGATGGATCAAGATTTTGCCCAATCGCGTCAACAACTATTACCCGAAAGAGTGGAGGATTTTGCAGCGGAACCAGGGATAGTCAAACCCTTCGGTACCTGACCAGGTAATGCATGGGATTGTCCGATGGTTCAAAATTATCGGGTATACCGTCGCCGCCGAGATTATAACACATGATCATATCTTCCCCTTCAAACCGGTAGATACACTGAAAGGTTTTCCCCTTGTAGGGGCCAAATACACCCGTGATGGAGAGCGCATCGGGCGTATGCCCGGCGATCATTTCCACGATGCCACTATCGATCACTTTGCCCTCTATCAACTGGTAGCTGTTTTCATCCAGCTCGAGAACAAGTTTCTCAAAATCGGCGGGCGACAATTGCCTGGCACCCAGCCGGGCCTGGTTGATCTTCCATTTGCCGGTAATGTTCATGCTGCTTAAATTACAGTTTTAGTATTTTATTTGCAAGGAATTTGTGCATCTTTGCCACGAATAGCCGTTAAATACAAAACCCATGAAAAAACTGGTTATTGCACTGGGAATCGGGCTATGCTTGTCTGCTGCCTTGCATGCACAGTCATACCTGCTCGTAATTCAGGGAGAAAATGGAAAATTCTACCTGGATCATGCCGTAACACCCAAGGAAAACTGGTACAGCGTGGGGAGATTGTACAATATCAGTCCCCGCCAGATCGCCCCTTTTAACGGCCTCACCATCGACAAACCGCTGACCATCGGGCAACAGCTCAAGATCCCCCTGACCACTGTCAACTTTACACAGAACACAAAAAAAGCTCCCGGCGAAACCCTGGTACCCGTATACCATGTCATCAAAGAAAAGGAATGGATGTATCATATCAGCACTACTTATAACAAAGTGCCGATTGAAAGCCTGGAAAAATGGAACCATATCAACCGCGATCAGGCCAAGGCCGGAATGGACTTGATCGTAGGCTATCTGCGCGTCAAAACCAGCGAGTCGGCCTTCGCTACGGGGAATACTGAAAAAACCGTTGCCCAGACTACCCTGCCGGCGCCGAAAAAAGAAGAGGTTAAAACCACCGGAAGTGAATTGACCGATACAAAACCAGCGGCTGCCGCAGCAGTTCCGGTGGTGCCAGTCACTAAACCGGAATCAAAACCGGTGGTAACTACCGCATCCACAACTTCTGCACCTGTTTCACAACCAACGACTCCCTCCCAGGTAAATACCTATGCCGCCAGCCACCAAACGGGTGGCTTCTTTATCAGTGATTTTTCCGGAAACGGCAAAACGGTAACGGGAATCGCCGCTACTTTTAAAAGCAGCAGCGGATGGCAGGATGGAAAATATTATGCCCTGATGAACAATGTGCCGGTGGGCACCATTATAAAAGTAACCAGCCCGACCACTAGCAAATCCATTTTTGCCAAGGTCCTGGGGCAGTTACCTGAAATGAAAGAAAGCGCCGGCCTCGCGATCCGGATCAGTAATGCGGCCGCATCCGAATTGGGAACCGGGGAGGGAAGGTTTGAAGTGGAGATCAGGTACTGATGCTTCTGATCAAAAATATATTGCCACTGAAGCACTGAAAAATAATCACTTCTGTACTTGAGCGGCAATTTTTATTGATACTTGTTTGCTTGTCAGGTGTTGACCACAGAGGCCGGAAGTATTGTTTCAAAGCTGCCTTTGGTGGCTACGCTGCATATACTAAACGTGCTCTTCCACCACCAGGTATTCTTCCACGTTGTATTCTCTCGAACTTTTCTGGCTATTGATGATCAACGTACCCTGCAGGTATTTTTCGTTGTGCTGGGTTGCATCGAGTCCAAGCTCTTCTTCCTCGCTGCTTACGCGCATGGGCAGGACAAAGTTTATAAACTTGAAGATGAGGAAGGACACCGTGAAACTGTAACCCACCACAATCAACAGCGCTTTGAATTGTGTCAGGAAGAAGGAGGCATTTCCAAAAAACAGCCCGTCATTGCCGGCGGGGTTGACCGCCTTACTTGCAAAAATTCCGGTCAGCAACATGCCCGTCATGCCGCCAATCCCATGGCAGGGGAATACATCCAGGGTATCATCCAAGCTGGATTTCTGTTTATAATACACTGCCAGGTTGGAGATGATGGCAGCTATAACGCCGATGGTTATGCTCTGCGGAATGGGTACAAATCCTGCCGCCGGAGTAATGGCTACCAGTCCTACAACCGCCCCGATGCAAAAGCCAAGTACCGAAGGTTTCTTGCCCCTCAATACATCAAAAAACATCCAGGAAAGTCCCGCAGCTGCTGCGGCGGTATTGGTGGTAGCAAAAGCCGATACGGAAAGAGGGCTTGCAGCCAGTGCAGAACCCGCATTAAAACCAAACCATCCAAACCAAAGCAAACCAGTCCCGATCAGTACGTAGGGAATATTGGCAGGGGGGATCTCCCTATGTTCAATATGCACTTTTCTGCGCTTCAGCACCAGCGCTCCCGCCAGGGCCGCACATCCGGCGGAAATATGCACAACCGTTCCACCGGCAAAATCCAACACGCCCATTTGAGCCAGGAAACCGCGTGGATGCCAGGTCCAGTGTGCGATCGGCGCGTATACCAGTAAACTAAATAATACGATGAACAAAATATAAGAAGTAAAACGAATCCTTTCGGCCACAGCACCCACTACCAGTCCGGGGGTAATGGTGGCAAACATCAATTGGAACAATGCAAAGAGCAGGAGAGGAATGGTCATGGGCGAAGAGGCGCCCTGCAACAACGGTGCGCCGGATACCACGCCTTTAAAGAAAAGATGGGTGAGTGGGTTCCCGATATATCCGCCGATGCTGTCCCCAAAACAAAGACTATAACCAACCACTACCCACAGCACACCGACTACCCCTGCCGCCACCACGCTTTTGATCATGGTCGACAATACATTTTTCCGGTGGACCATGCCGCCATAAAAAAATGCCAGTCCGGGTGTCATCAGAAAAACCAGTGCCGTAGCTACAATGATCCAGGCAATGTCGGCCGAATTGTACATCTTTCCCTTATCATCAAATGCTGACAGCGAAGGAATAAAAAGGGCTGCAACTGCTACGAGGATAAGGATCCCAAATGGGGCGATCTGCTTAAAACTTAATCTCTGCATAGTCCGGGGTTTACAACAAATTATAAATAATTCTATATAATTATTTATGCAAGATATGATTATTTTTTTTGAATTT
>DATJYH010000100.1:0-8951 GCA_035499675.1 Puia sp. | reverse complement strand
CCGCGAAATCAGCATCGGCACAGGCAGGAAGTTAAAGGATGGGGAAGACATCGCTATACTGTCTTTTGGTCACCCGGGAAATTTTGCAACGACCGCCATCCGCGAACTCAGGACAGAAGGATTGAATCCTGCCCATTATGACATGCGTTTTGTAAAGCCACTGGATGAAGCCATGCTGCATGAAGTTTGCGGGAACTTCCAAAAGATCATCACTGTGGAAGATGGCGCGGTTAACGGTGGCTTTGGATCCGCCCTGCTCGAGTTCATGGCGAAAAACAATTATACGGCAGAAGTGAAAATTCTTGGCATTCCTGATGCCATCATTGAACAGGGAACGCTGAAGGAATTACAACGTGAAGCCGGTTTCGATTCGCAGGCCATTGCCGCTGCAGCCAGGGAAATGATGAAAGAAAAAATAAAAAGTAGTTTCCTGGGATAATGTTTTCCTGCCCGCGGGTTTGATCCCTGCTTCCGATTTCCCATATCAAGAACCATCGCGTAAGGCATGCCTGGCTCCACGCCTGCCTGTCAACGCCTCTGCTCCAATCAAAGCTAACCGGTGCATGCAGAAAATCCCCATCATATTCCTGCTGGTTTTGCTGCCCGGGCATCATGCATTTTCACAGCAGTACCCGTTTGTGCACTACAGCCCGAGAGAAGGACTGGTAAGCAACCGCACCCGGTTTATGATCCAGGATAGTAAGGGGCTCCTGTATATATCAACCTATGGAGGCTTGAGTGTGTACGATGGGAGCCGGTTCAGCAACTATACAACGGATGACGGCCTGGCGAGCAATCTGATCAATGACATCGTGGAAATGGGAGATGATTCAGTTTGGATCGTTCCCAATTCAGAAAAGTTGCACTACCTGAAAAAAGGCGTGATCAGGAATGTCATCACCAGCGATGGTTTCTATCCCATCATCAATAAAATCATCCACTGCACCGATGGTTTTTATTATGCACTGGCAGACCAGGGTCTCTTTCGCTTTGAAAAAAATCATTTTGTTCCCATCAAAATCACCGATCTACACGGCCGGGATGCAGGCAGGTTTTTTCTGAATGGCATTGAGGCAAACGGCAACCTGTTGCTGGTTACCGATCCGGATGTAAAGGCCTTCCCCAGTCCATCCCACCTGGTGCTGTACAACATGCACACCCGTCGGGCCCTGGTCAATGATTCCCTGCAGATCGTTTGTGTACTGCAATCACCCCGTGGCGATGTCCTCGTGTCTACCACCCAGGGCATGAAACAACTGGACCAGGCAGCCCTGTCGCAGAACAAAATCCTGCTGACTCCCCCAAGCGGTGTCTATGCAAACACCACCCGGCTCGTGGCCAATTTCATGTATTTTGACCACCAGGAAAACCTCTGGCTGGCCACCTCCGAGGGTACTGTAAGGATTAACCCCGATGGTCAAACGAAATTGTTCTCGGAAAAGAACGGGCTTGAGGTCAACGTGCAGGAAGCCATTTTCCAGGACCATGAAAATGTGCTCTGGTTTCTGAATGGTCAAACAGGGATGACCAAACTCGCAAATCCCGGGCTTGAATATTATTCACCGATACGTCCGGGGTTTAGTATCCATGATATTTTTGCTGACAAAAAATCGGACAGCGTCTGGTTCCTGGATGGTGTCCATAACCGGCTGTTGCTGCAAACGGCCGGGGGATCAAAAGAATTCCGGCTGGAGAAAGACAGGCTATTTCCGCCCTATGCATTTTTTGCCGCGGCCGGCAACCGGTATTACCTGGCCGACCTTTTCAATATTTTCCAATGCAGGTTCCTGCCCGGAGGGAGAATAAAGCTGTCCGTTTTACACATTGATTCAACCCAGCACAGCAAGCGGGGATACCACAGCATGATGCCCGATGGCCAGGGAAATCTCCTGCTCTGCGCGGAAGAGATGTCGGTATGGTTGCAGAATAAGAAACTGATGGTTTTCCCTCTTGACTACTTTGCCGATCATTTTTGTATCACCGCGGATAACCAACTCTGGACAGCCACACGCACCGGGAAAATAATGCGGTTTCGGATACATCCCGAAGATCCCGACCATTATCTCCGGCTTGTCGGCGTGTATAATAAAATTGTGGAGGGCTTTGATCCCCGTTCCATCGCTATTGACAATAAGGGTCGAGTATGGGTGGGCACCCGTGACCGTGGCTTATATTGCCTGGTCCTCCGACACGACTCCATTGCCGACTGGAAACAATTCACTACCAAAGATGGCCTGTCAGACAATTTTATTTCCTATTTGCAGGCAGATGACCAGGACCAGGTCTGGGCCTGTTCGCCCGGCGGGCTGGATAAAATACAATGGTCAGGCTCCAACCTGCTGATTGAAAATGTAACCCGTAGCAACAGCCTCTATCAATACATCAATAAAATTCAAACCAGCAGGAATGGTGTGCGATGGGCGCAAACATCTGCCGGTGTCATCCGGATCGACCCCAACACGGTCCACCCGGGTGAGTATGCGCCAAAAATCATTTTCAGGGGAATTTGGGAGGGTCGTAACCGTTTGGACAGCCAATCCCTAAAACCTATACTGAGCTATCAACAAAACAATCTCAGCTTTGTGCTGGCCATGCCAAGTTTCCTGGATGAAAAGCAGGTTCGCTTCAGTTACCTGTTGACGGGCAGCGGACGCAGCACCTGGAGCGATCCCTCCCCGGAGGCCAGCATCAATTTTATCAACCTTCCCCCCGGCAGGTACAACCTGCGCGCGAGGGCTCAATTCGCCAATGGCATGTACCCTGAATCTGAAATATCTTATGCATTTGTCATCAGCCCCCCCTGGTGGCAAACCTGGTGGTTCCGTCTGGTCGCCGTTTTGTGCGTCATGCTGATCCTGGCCCTGGTCCTGCGGGGGTACTACCAGCGAAAATTGCGCCGGCAGCAGGTCCTGCTGGAAAAGCAAAACGCCGTTCAAAAAGAGAGAACGAGGATAGCACATGATATGCACGACGACCTGGGGGCCGGCTTGTCTACCATTCGTTTTTTGAGCGAAAAACTGAGACGAAATATCTTCAGCCAGGTGAGCCGTGAAGACATCGATAAAATGCAATCCACTTCCAATGAACTCATTGATAAAATGAATGAGATCATCTGGACCATGAATGAGAAGAATGATTCACTGGAAGACCTGTTGTTGTACGTGCGTTCCTATGCCATGGAGTATTGTAACGACAACAACCTGGAGTGTTCGATTGATATGCCGGAACAGGTGCCCATGCATTTTGTAAGCGGAGAGATGAGAAGAAACATCTTCTTAACGGTGAAAGAAAGTTTGCATAACATTGTTAAACATGCCTGCGCTAAAAATGTGGAGATTGCCATGGAAATATCCGGCTCTCTTAATATCGTCATCCACGACAATGGAAAAGGATTTGAGAAAGGCCAGCGGTCAAGGGAAGGCAATGGTTTGCGAAATATGCAGGATAGGATCCGGTCGGTTGGCGGAACCTTGAGCATTCAAAATGAAATAGGGACAACGGTGAGGCTGAAAATTCCTATTGTATGAATGAATTGCCCGCTTCGGCTGACCAAGCCGCGCTCTGCCATATCCTGACCCACAACCCGCAACCGCTTGCCGGTTTGAGCCAATGTCATCTATAACCTTCATTCTATTGCAGGCCTTTTTCTACCTCCCTAAATTTATCATATGATCCCCATCAAAGTTTGTATTGTGGAAGATCTGAAAGAAGTGCGGGAAGGAATGGTGAGCCTGATCTCCCTCGACGAACGATTCGAAATGCAGGCTTCCTTTGCCACGGCGGAAAAGGCGGCCAGCGAGTTGCCTTCCTGGAATCCGGATATCGTAATCATGGATATTAGTCTCCCCGGGATGAATGGAATTGAATGCATCCGGAAAGTGAAAGCTGACTGTCCGAATACACAGTTTATGATGTTCACCATTTATGAAAACGATGAAAAGATCTTTGAAGCGTTGTCAGCCGGCGCCAGCGGTTACCTGTTGAAAAAAACGCCTGTCAGCAAGATCGTAGAGTCGTTGCTGGAATTGCAGCAGGGCGGTGCGCCGATGAGTATGCAAATAGCCCGGAAGGTAATTGACAGGATGAGGGGTGAAACAAGTAACTACAGCGATGTGTTGACTTCCCGGGAAAATGAAGTATTGCAGTGCCTGGCCAAAGGATGGTTGTACAAAGAAATTGCAGATAAATTGAATATCACGATCGGCACCGTCCGGCAGCATATACACAATATATACGACAAATTGCACGTACAAAACCGCACGGAAGCACTGAATAAAATGCAGAAAAAATAAATTCTGCAGGTGCCGCCGCACCACGCAGCAACCCGGCAACATTCATTTGAAAACTGCTGTTGGCAGCGCATTGCATCAACATGATGCAACAGGCATGGCACGCTATTATCGTTAGCATATGAAAAAAACATTTCCTTATTTGATTTTTTTGGCCGTCCTGCCGCCGGTACGTATGGCCGCGCAGGCCCCAGCAAAACCCGACTACCAGGCGATGATGGCAAAAGCCCGGCAAATGGCTGATTCGATCATGAAGGCCACTAAGAAAAATATGAGTAACAACCCCGGCACCACGACTACTATGCCTAACATGGGCGGGTTCGGCGCTTCCATGAAACCGGATACCGCCAGTTACAAACCTCCTCCGAAAAATACGGCGCTGCTTGGCAGTGTACCACAGCAAAAACAAACCGCCGAGCAATTGAAATCCTTTATCAATGGCATCGACAAAAAATTAACGGCTATACTTGTCAGTGAGGGCGTCACAATCCCGAATATGGATCAATACGATGCGGGTACGCTTTGCCAATCGGCCATCATAAGCCTCGTGGAGGATGTCAACGGCGGAGAAGAAACGGCCTTGCTGGCCCTCAAGGCCATTGAAAAAGCACCTGGCAATGTTGTTTTGTTAAACGACTGCGGGGCGATCCTGAACGGATGCGGGTTTCAGCCCGTGGCCATCCCGGTTTTGCAAACGGCGCTCGATAAATCGCCCAATAACAGCTCGATTCAAAATAATTTGGGTCAGTCGTATGTAGCATTGGGTGATGTGGAAAAGGCCACGCAATATTTACAGCAATGCCTAATCAAGTCGCCGCAACATCCCCATGCCAATTTCTCGATGGCCTGTATTTGTAATGGCCGGGGTGATGCATCTTCTGCTTTGAAATATGTCGAGAATTCTTTGCGTGGATCCTTTTCCGATGGTGCCTGGCACCTCCTGTTTAAACTAAAAAAAGATCCGCGGCTGATGGACTATCTCAAAGACCGCTACCAGCAACCCGCCTATTTCGACGAGGATAAATACCATCTTCCGCTTCAATGTGAAAAAGTGGGCGATATCCCGATCAAAAGAGCTGAATTCATAGCTTACCACCAGATGGTTGAATCAGCCAAGCGAAGATTGAACCAACAGGCTGACCAGGAATTTGCACTGGGAAAACAGGAGATGATGGACAAAGTCAAAAATTTCCAGCAAAACAGGGATATGGTCAGTGCGCCATTCAATGAGCTGGGGAGCGCCATGCTCCTCGATATTGGAAAAAGGATGACGGATGATGGCGGACCCGAGATTGCAAAAAAACAGCACCTGTATCAATATCAAATCGACAGCCTGATGAAGGAATACAAGAAAAAAGAGGCAAAGCTCGATAACTGTCAGGCATCAGCCAGCCTGGCCAATGATTACATGGAAAAAATGTCATTTGTTACCACGGAATACCAGAAAGCCTATCTCCGGGTTTATAACGATTATTATACGGATAATATATTCTGGGGATCCTTCGCCACCTCTGATGAACATATAAAAAAAGGATTTTTTTACCGGTATGCGGGCAGCCTGCTGGCTGTATACCTGCAACTTGCCGAAACTCATTTATTGGAACCATCGGGATGCGGACCTGTCAAGGAGCAGACGAAGGATACCGCCGAACTGCAAACTCCGGAGCCCAATTGTCCCATCGATATCGACTGGAAATGCGTGATCGGAAGTTTTCATCTCGACTGTCAAAAAATAAAATTCAACACCAAGGCCGGCCTCCTCCTTAACGTCGATCATTCATTCAAAAACCATCGCACCACCATTATGATCGGTGCGGGTCTTGACCTGGCATTCGGGAAAAGATCCGTGGGCAATATAGAAGGGGAGTTCGGGGCTGCCGGCGCCATGAAATACTTTATCACATTCGATGGCACGAGGCCGATGGACCAGGGACTGATCTGGAAAACATCCGTATCCTATAAGCAGGAAATAACCAATGATTATGGTTTTAAGAATATTACCACCACGGATATGGATTATGGTGCCACTACTACCCTGAGTGTTGCCAATGGCTGGACCTTCGAGGGGCAGCTGTACAAAGACCTGGATAAACTAATGGGTACCAAGCCTGAAAAACAGGAAAACAAAAACGTAAAAGTTTACAAATAGTAAACAATACATAACAGCTTATTTTACCGTGGTTCACAAGGAGCCGCAATGCAGATTCAGAACGAACTGCTCAATTACTATAACGTTCATTCTATTGATGCGGGATTCCCGGGATAATAAATTTGGAAAAAACTTAGTGTATGTGTTCAGGCCGATATATCATCCCCGTTTTTATCATCGTACTGACCTTGATGTTTACCGGAGGATGCATCAAAACTAGTTCGCTGACAAACGTCCCCTCCATACCTTCTACGGATAGCAGCAGCACTAATGCAGACGATAGTGTTCCCGCAGCCGTTACACCTGTGGGAACAGCGGTGGGTAACCCTGTATCCACAAGCATTGGTCCAGGTGGAGGAACGCTCACCAGCAGTGATGGAAGGGTTATGCTCACGATCCCTGCAGGCGCTCTGTCAACGAACACCAATATTTCCATCCAGCCAGTTACCAATAGCTGCCCGGGAGGCATCGGGCTTGCCTACGACCTTATGCCCAACGGAACAAAATTTGCTATTCCGGCACTGCTGACCTACAACTATTCCGACAGTGATGTGAATGGAACAGACCCGTTGGTACTATACACCGCTTTCCAGGACAGCATCGGGCAATGGGAAATTGTAGATAATTATCAAATCGTGGACACCGTGGCCAAAACAGTCAGCTTTGCCATAAATCACTTCACCATTTTCGAACTTGGACCGGGTGTGGTTATGTTTGTTTCCCGCCATGAGTTCCATAGTGGCGAAACGGGTGCCTGTACGGTGCAAAGATTTTTTAAACAAAAGGGTAGTTCGAGACTGGTACCGGCCAGGCCCTACAACAGTTCGCAGGTCAGCAACTGGTCGGTTAACAATGTGGTGGGCGGAAGCAGCGCCGATGGTACCATTGCCAAATTGCCTTCCACCGGGGCTTACCAGCTTGCACAATATTCAGCACCGTCAAGCATTGTTTTCAACAGGGAAGTGGAGTTGGAAGTGCTGGTCAATGAACCGGTACCCGTTAATGTTCCCCCTCCCGGAAAATCTTACGTTTGGAAAAACAAAACAGTAAGGAAGATGGTGCCGCTCATAGGCGATCCAATTTCTTTTGACGTGCATGTTTACATCAGGCATGTGGGTTTCAGCGAATTTTTGGCTAAAGATGATCTGTACAATGATTCGGCCGATTTTGTTGTCAACGTGATGAATGGGGTCGCCGATGTTCCTGCGGCCAATATCAGGAACTACCCGCCATCCTTAAAACCCCAGTCCGAAGGCGACACACAGGAAGGTCCCGGCTGGCTATGGATACCGGACAATACCGGGCTTTTGAATATTGTAAGCGCAAGTTCACTGTTCGTTAGTCCGGATGCAACCGGGCAGATAATGGTGTCCGGGTTCCTAAGCTCACAAAACACAGTCTACCCGCAGTATACCATCTTCCCCGGAAACGGACAGGCCGCCTATTCCCAGGGTGGCGGTGCAAGTACACCCTGGCCACAGGGATTTGTTTTTGCGCTCAAGGACTCGTTTCAGGTATACACATTTGTAAATGCAGGACCAGATAATTGGGGTTATACTGTCACTCCGAAGCATTAAAAAGTCACACACAAAATTGTTCCAAAAGAGTCAGTAAATCATCAACCACAAACCTATCCCGGGAACAGGCAAGCAATGAAGGTCCGTGTGCTCCTCCGTGCCCTCATTTCCCGCCACGGCTTTTAACTTCTCCCAAAAAATAGTATATTAGAAAGAAAACGTGAGCAGGTCCGCCCATAGGCCATCCCTTTTGTCTGCCTCCGTGTTTTTTTGTACCATTTCATTCAACAGCCTCTTTGCCCAGCAATACCCCATCACTTACTATACTCCGCGCGATGGGTTGATCAACAGCCGTGTCCGGAGTATTAAACAGGACAGCCAGGGCAGGATGTATTTCATTACCTATGGAGGATTGAGTGTGTATGATGGTGTTCGTTTCGCCAATTATGGACCGCAGGATGGACTCGCGAATGAACTGGTGAATGATGTAGTGGAAGCAGGACCTGATTCCATGCTGGTGGCCACCAATACACAAAAATTGAATACGCTGGTGAACGGAAAGATCGGCACACTTAAAACAGCCGACAACTATTGTCCGCTCATCAACCGGTTTATAAAAGGCAGTGACGGCAAATGGTATGTTATCTCCGATGAAGGCCTTTTCCTCTTCGACAAAAAAAAGTTTACCCGCCTGCCATTCTCGGATCCCGAGGGGCGGGACCTTGGCTATGATCTCGATAATACCATTGCGTGGAGAAGATTCCTGCTGATTGCTCCATGGAGGACAGACCAACAACAGCACCTGATCCTGTATGACCTGCAATACCATAGAATCGTGGATGTTTATAACGGCGATGATATTATCTCCATGGTCAAAGACAGCCTGGACAGGATATGGGTCAGCATTCCGGAAGGGATCAGGTTGCTGGACAAGGCAGAACTGGAGAAGGGCAGGATCAGCCTGACAGATCCGCCCGCACCCTATCGTGCCTATAA
>DATJYH010000099.1:0-6487 GCA_035499675.1 Puia sp. | reverse complement strand
CGCGCTGGCAAAAATCCCCGAAGCGCTCCGCGCCGAGGCGTTCGGTTGCAAACCGGCTCAACCACGGGCGAAGCTCGTTGGCGATGTCGTCGGATTTGATGCTCTGGCGGAAAAGCTGGCCCAAACGCGTGCCGGCCTGATTGCCGCCGACGTAAAGCTGGTATTTGCCCGGCGCGCGGCCGACCAAGGCCAGTTCCGCCGTGTATGGGCGCGCGCAGCCGTTGGGACAGCCGGTCATGCGAATGATGATCTCCTCATCACGCAGCTGGTGTTTTTCCAGTACGGGCTCTATTTTGCTGATGAGTTGGGGCAGGTAGCGTTGTCCCTCTGCCAGGGCCAGCGGACAGGTATTCAGTGCTACGCAGGCCATGGAATTTTTTCGTATAGCCGAGGCCGTGTTAGTGTGCTGGATAATTTTGTATTTCTGTAGAATTTTGTCGATCGCCGCCTTGTCTTTTTTGGAGATGTCAGAAAGGATCAGGTTCTGGTTGCCGGTAAAACGAAAATTGGCCTTCCCTGTTTTAGCAACTTCGAGCAGGGCAGATTTGAGGGCAACTTTTTCATCATCCAGTACACGGCCATTTTCAATAAACGGAGTGTAGTACCATTGGCCACCGTGGTTTTGTTGCCAGCCATAATAGTCGCGGCGCTCAGTGAAGCTATAGGGGCGTGCGGGCTCCAGCGCAAACCCGATCCTTCTTTCCACTTCTTCCTTGAACCAACCGAGGCTGTGCCGGTCGATGGTGTATTTCAGCCTGGCTAGTTTCCGGTCGCTCCGGTTGCCAAAATCCCGCTGAACGGTCACGATGGCATACACGGCCTTCAACAGGTTTTCTTCCCCGGACACAAAACCAATCACACTTGCCAGCCTGGCATACGTGGCGGGGTTACCATGGGTGGTGGACAATCCTCCGCCAATGCCAATATTGAAACCCTTCAACTCATTGTTTTCAATGATGGCAATAAGACCGATGTCGTTGGCAAAGACATCCACTTCGTTATTGGGTGGAATGGCAATGGCAATTTTAAATTTGCGCGGGAGATAGCGGTCCTGGTACAGGGGATCCTCCTCATCTTTCCGATCGGCGATTTTTTCCTCATCCAGCCAAATTTCATAGTAAGCTCTTGTTTTGGGCATCAGCCGTTCACTGATCTTCGCAGCAAAAGCATGCACCTGTGCATGGATGGGGGATTGCATGGGATGAGCCGAGCAAATCACATTGCGGTTGATATCGCCGCAGGTGGCAATGGAATCCAGCCTGGCCTCGTTAAAGGCCTGTATGGAGGGCCTGATGCCGGATTTAATCACCCCGTGCAATTGAATGGTTTGACGGGTAGTGATCTTGATCACCCCGGTAGAATATTCCCCGGCTACATCATGAATGGCCACCCATTGTTCGGGTTTTAAAAAGCCGCCGGGCAGGCGGAGCCGGATCATAAAGGAATACAGGCGTTCGAGTTTTTTTTCCGCCCGTTCATCGCGGCGGTCGCGGTCATCCTGCTGGTACATTCCATGAAACTTTAGCAGGGTCTGGTCTGCTTCGCTGATGGCCCCCGTAATTTCATCGTGCAGGCCCTCTTCAATGGTTCCTCTCAACCCCCTGCTTTCCTGTTTGATCTTTTCTATCGGGGACAAATTATTTTTATCAGACATAATTGTTGTTGCCGGATTACCGGATACTTTGTAAAAAACTAATAGACATCTTTCAGATACCTTCCCGCTTTGCTGAGTGCTTCCAGGTAGACAACGGCTTCAGGAGCAGTTCTATTTCCAAATTCCCGGATGATTTCCAGTAAGGAGTTTTCAACGTCCACGCTCATCGGATCTTTGGCGCCGCAGATATACAGGTAGGCCCCGGATTCAAGCCATTCAAACAGGGCTGCTCCCTGTTTGCGCATTTTATGCTGGACATATACCTTCTCCCGCTGGTCCCTTGAAAAAGCCACATCGATATGCGTAAGCACGCCTGTTTGCAACCAGTTCTGTATCTCGGTTTGGTAGAGGAAATCAGCGCTGAAATGCTGGTCGCCGAAAAAGAGCCAGTTTCGTCCGCTGGCTCCGGTGGCATCTCTTTCAGCCAGGAAGGAGCGGAAGGGCGCGATGCCTGTACCAGGACCGATCATGATCACGTCGTGTTCGGGGGAGGGCAGCCTGAACCTCCCATTCCGGTGGATGTAAAAATCGAGTTTATCTTCTACACCCAACTGTGTAAGCCAGGCCGAGCAGAGTCCAAATTTTACTTCATCATTTACCCTGAACACGTCTTTTGCGACGGTAATATGTACCTCACCATTATGCGCAGCCGGCGAAGAGGAAATGGAATACAGCCTGGGTGTGATGGGCTCCAGGAGGGTCAGCACTTCTTCAAATTGAGCCGCGTCTTTTACAGGATATATTTTAAGAAGATCCAGCAGCCCCATTTTTGTGTCAGGAATTTCCTGCTGTACCAGGGCACTGTATTTTTTTATCACTCTTTCAGGGAGATAAACAATATTCAGTTTCTTCCTGAGTAAGTTGAAAACGCTGATTTCTTCGTTGCGGAAGCTGATTTTTTTGTGCGCCGGGAAACCCGTGATGGCCAGGATGGCTTCTACCAGCACGGTGGGGATCTCGGGAACAACGCCGATGGAATCTCCCGGTTGGTAGTCGAGGTCATCCGCAACCAGTTCGATGTGTTGCGTATGTTTGTCCGAGCCACGGTCGTTGAGGTTGATGCTCGTCACAACCTGGCCGCTGTAGATCTTTTTCCCGGTACTTTTTTTAGCAACTACCAATGGCGCCGTCGAAGCTTCCGTCCTGTCGCCGTTGAGTTTTTGCAATAACTCGGTAAACCAGCTACCGGCTTCGCCTTCGTAATCCGTGTCGCATTTTTTTAGTGAGTGGATGCGTTCGGCGCCCAGCTTGTGCAGTTGGGTGTCTACGTCTTCACCGGCCTTACAAAACAGGGGATAAGCCGTATCGCCCAGGGCCAGGATGGCATATTTCATGTTGTTCAGCCGGAAACCATTTTGATGGATATGGTCATAGAACTTTTTCGCGGCGGCCGGGGGCTCGCCTTCTCCCTGCGTACTGATGATGGTCAGAAAGTATTCTTCCTTGGGAAGGTCGGTTAAACGGTATTGATCCAGGCTTACGAGTTTGGCATGGATGCCTCTTTTTTTTGCCTGGGTGGCAAAATCCGTCGCCAGTTTTTTTGAATTGCCTGTTTCGGTTCCATAGGCAATGGTGATTTTGCCGGTGGGAGCGGCAGCTATTGGAGTGGCTGCCTGCGCTTCCGCGCCCTGGGCTACAATGCCAGCGAGGTATCCGTTGAGCCAGATCAGTTCCTCCTTGGTGGAGCTGGCGATGAGTTCCTGTACAATCTTGAATTTTGGTGCTGTGAGCATGATTCGTTTCTTTTAGCGGTTCTCCCCAAAAGCCATCAGGCCCTTGCTTCTGTTTTTTTGGTATCGGTTACCGTTTCAAAATAGGGTTCCCGGCTCAGTCCATCCGGCAACCATCCGAACGACTGGTGCAGGCAGGCCACCTTTCCCACGATGACCAGGGAAGGGGACAGGAATGACCGGCCCTTTCCATTTTTCGCATAATCGTATATGTTAGTGCAAAAGACCTGTTGCATCGGGGTGGTAGCCTGTTCAACGACCGACAGGAACCTGTCGGATGCAATGCCGTGAAACTGCAGGGTTTCCACGAGTGTATCGAGGGTACCGGACGACATATAGAAAACCAGGGTATCAGCGGTGTTGGCCAATTCCCTCCAATAAGTTGTCTCCAGCAGGTCTGTTTTATGAAATGTAAGGAATCGCACTGCGTTGGCATACCCCCTCGCCGTGAGCGGGATTCCCGCACAGGCGCCTGCTCCGGAGGCTGCTGTAATTCCTGGTATGATCTCAAAGGGAATACCCTCGCGTGTCAGGGCTTGCTGTTCGTCAAGAATTTTGGAAAATATGGTTGTGTCGCCCCCTTTCAGGCGCACCACCCGTTTGCCCTGCAGGGCATAGTCAACCAATAATTCGTTGATCAGTGTTTGAGGTGTGGAGCCAGCCCTGCCAGCTTGTTTGCCAACGTGCAACAACATGGCATTTTTGTTCACATATTCATCGAGGATTTGTTCGCTCACCAGCCTGTCCGTGATCACCACTTCGGCTTCTTTTAAACAACGCATCGCCTTCAGGGTAATCAACTCAGGATCGCCCGGGCCCGCCCCGGCGAAAATGACTTTTCCTTTTGATGTGTTTTGCTCCATTTTTTTAGTTGACAGTTTACAGATGACAGAATCGATGGTCGATGTTCGATGGCCGTCTTCAGATGTCAGATTACAGTTTGCAGACTTTTGTTTGACAGGGTAGACAATGCTTTGCACGTATCCCAAACGACGCTCCGGACTCCGGACTCCCAACGCTAGACTCCCGGCTCAATCATACACGCTCCCACGGTCACATTGCTTGTTTCATCAATCAGGATGGCACTTCCGGTTGCCTGCAGGTCCTTGTAGGGATCGAAGGGTATGGGCGACGCTGTCCTTACTTTTGCCTTTACGATGTCATTCAGCAGGGCCTCGTGAACATTTTCATTTTTTTCCAGCGTATTTACATCCAGCTTGTACTCGATATCCTTAACCACGGCACGCACCCGGCGACTATTCACCTGGAACAGGTATTTGTTACCAGGTTTGAGTGCTTTATTGTCCATCCAGCAAAGCAGTACATCCAGTTCCTGCTCAACACGGGGTTGGTTCTGACTGGTTACAATGAGATCGCCGCGACTGATGTCAATATCGTCTTCCAGGTGCAGCACCACGCTCTGCCCGGCGAACGCTTCGTCTACTTCCTCCCCGCCTGATTCGATGGCTTTGATGCGGCTGCTGAGACCCGCCGGCAGTACAGTGGCCAGGTCTCCCTTCCGGTAGATACCGCTTGCTATTTTTCCCGCATACCCACGGTAATCATGCAGGTCATCGGTTTGAGGCCGTATTACGTACTGGACAGATAGCCTGGGATGGGTAAGGTTGATGTCTTTTTCGATGGAAACATTTTCCAGCAATTCCAGCAGGGTGGGGCCTTCGTACCATGAAAACCGGGCTGATTTTTCTACCACATTGTCACCTTTCAGTGCGCTGATGGGGAGATAGCTGACTTCACGTAGGCCGAGGGTCCTGGCTATTTCAGCATAATCGATCACGATGTTGTTAAACACATCCTGCGAAAAATCCACCAGGTCCATTTTATTGACCGCCACTACCACATGCGGAATATCAAGCAGCGAGGCTATGATGGAATGCCGGCGAGTTTGTTCCACGACGCCATTCCGCGCATCTACCAGCACAACCATCAGGCTGGCGTTGGAAGCGCCGGTCACCATGTTGCGGGTATATTGAACATGCCCCGGGGCATCCGCGATGATGAATTTTCTTTTGGGGGTGGAGAAATATTTATAGGCGACATCAATCGTAATTCCCTGCTCGCGTTCTGCCCGGAGACCATCGGTCAACAGGGCCAGGTCGATTTCCCCCTGCTGTTTGTTCTTGCTTTGCCGCTCGAGGGCTTCGAGCTGGTCAATCAGGATGCTCTTGCTGTCGAACAACAGTCTCCCGATGAGCGTGCTCTTTCCATCATCCACGCTGCCGGCGGTGATGAAGCGTAGTAAGTCCACCGGCTTTTCCCCGGTTTCGATAGCTGGTTGTGTGATATCTTCTGCCATGGGTCTGGTTTGTGTCGATACGTATTGTTTCGTTGCTGCCGCTTATTGTTTTAAAAATATCCGTTTTTCTTACGGTCTTCCATAGCCGCTTCGGATACGCGGTCGTCGATGCGGGTTTCGCCGCGCTCGCTGGTTTTGGTGGCGGTGATCTCGCGGATGATGTCGTCGATGAGACGTGCATCCGATTCAACAGCGGCGGTACAGGTCATATCACCCACGGTACGGTACCTCACTTTCTTTTTCAGGATTTGGTCGGTTTCGTCGAGCCGGATAAAATCCGACACGGCAACCAGTTGTCCCTCGTGTTCAATGACCTCCCGCTCATGCGCGAAGTAAATGGAGGGAAGATCGATCTTTTCGCGGCGGATATAGTGCCATACGTCGAGTTCGGTCCAGTTGCTGATGGGGAAGACCCTGACATTTTCACCCTTTTGGATCTTACCATTGTAGATGTTCCAGAGTTCTGGTCTTTGTCTTTTGGGATCCCATTGTCCGAATTCGTCTCTCACAGAAAAGATGCGTTCTTTGGCCCTTGCTTTTTCCTCATCGCGCCGGGCGCCCCCGATGCAGGCATCCAGTTCAAATTCTTCAATGGCATCGAGCAGGGTATAGGTCTGCAGTGCATTGCGACTGGCAAATTTTCCCCTGGGTTCGGTGAGCCCCCTGGCCTGGATGGTATCTTCTACCTTGCGAACGATCAGTTTTTCGCCGATGCGTTCAGCCAGTGCATCCCGGAAATCGAGCGCTTCCCGGAAGTTGTGTCCCGTGTCGATGTGCAGCAACGGG
>DATJYH010000098.1:0-3608 GCA_035499675.1 Puia sp. | reverse complement strand
CCCTATGCCATCGCACCCGACGAAGACCTGGTACCTGTTGCGGCGGAAGAACAGGAAGAATATAAAACCATTCCGCAGCTGGAGAAAGCCATTGCGGGCATCAAAAAAGAAATGGAAAAAGCCGCCCGCGATCTTGATTTTATGGAAGCGGCCAGGCTCAGGGATAATATGTTCGGCATGCAAAAAAAGCTGGCGGAAATGAAGAACTGACCTGTTTAACAAGCGGATTCACAGGAAGGCTGATGCGCGGAAACTCTCACACGCAAAATCATCCATCGTTCATAAATACCAAGTATGAAAAAAAAATTGTTTCTCCTCGACGCCATGGCCCTGATCTTTCGCGCTTACTATGCGTTGATAAGGAACCCGCGCATTACATCCAAAGGAAAAAACACCAACGCACAGTTTGGTTTTACCAATACCCTTGTTGAACTCATCAACAACCAGCAGCCATCCCATATGGCGGTATGTTTTGATACCGAAGCGCCGACGGAAAGGCATATCGATTTCACCGATTATAAAGCCAACCGGCAGGAAGCGCCCGAGGACCTCCTGATCGCCATTCCCGATATTAAAAGGATCATCAGGGGTTTCAATATTCCTGTCATGGAACTGGACGGATACGAGGCGGATGACGTGATCGGTACGCTCAGTAAACAGGCGGCCGCTGTGGGGTATGAGGTATTTATGGTTACGCCCGACAAGGATTATGGACAGCTGGTGAGCGAAAACATAAAAATTTACAAACCCGGATACCAGGGTGGAGATGTAGAGATCATGGGGCCAGGGGAAGTCACCGCCAAATGGAATATCAAAGAAGTGTCGCAGGTGATCGACATTCTCGGCCTCATGGGTGATTCAGTGGATAATATTCCAGGCATTCCCGGCGTGGGAGAAAAAACTGCGGCCAAGCTCCTGGCTGAATATGGCACGCTTGAGAACATCCTTGACAATGCGGACAAAATAAAGGGGGCACTTGGAGAAAAGGTCAGGGCAGGAAAGGACCTCGCAATCATGAGTAAAAAGCTTGCCACCATCATTACCAATGTTCCCGTTCAGTTTCACGAGGAAGATTTTAAACTAAAGGCCTGGAACCGCGAAGCATTGAAGGACGTCTTTTCCGATCTTGAATTCAGGACCGTAGCGAAAAGGATCCTGGGTGAAGAAATTTTAACATCAGGTGGAACTGCCGCGCCGGCAACCGGTGTACAACAGGACCTTTTTGGGCAGGTGGTGGAAAAAAAGGCGGAAAAGACAAAGCCTGTTGAAGAGACAAAGGAAGAGCAGGAAGAAGAGGAAGAAAAAACCCCACTGGTAGTGGACAAAAACATCCACAACACGCCACACCAGTATTTTGCGGTGGTTGGAGAAGAAGAGATCAATAAGCTGACCGATCGTTTGAAAAAGGAAACGGAGATATGTTTTGATACGGAAACTACCGGTATTGATCCCAATAATGTGGAGCTGGTAGGACTGAGTTTTTCCATCAAACCCGGCGAAGCTTTTTATGTCCCCTGCCCCGCCGATCAAACGGCTACCAAAAAAGTTCTCGCGCATTTTGCAGCGATATTTAATGATGAGAAGAAAACATGGGTGGGACAGAACATCAAATATGATATGCTGGTATTGAAATGGTATGGGTATGAGTTGAAGGGAGATATTTTCGATACCATGCTGGCACATTATGTCATAGAACCGGATGGCAAACGCAGCATGGACCTGCTGAGCGCACAGTTCCTGGGATATGAGCCGGTGCATATAGAAGAACTGATCGGCAAAAAAGGGAAAACGCAGGGCAATATGCGCGATGTGGAGCTGGAAAAAATAAAAGACTATGCCGCGGAAGATGCGGACGTGACCCTGCAGTTGAAACATATTTTTGTGCCGTTGCTCAAAGAGAAAGAGGTGGAGAAAGTATTCCGGGAAGTGGAGAATCCGCTGGTAAAGGTTTTGACCGATATGGAATTTGAAGGGATCCGGATCGATGAAGTTTTTTTGCGGGAATATTCGAAACAACTGGAAAATGATGCGAAGCTGGCCGAAGAAAATGTGTACCGGGAAGCGGGCGTTCGTTTCAATTTATCATCGCCCAAACAGCTGGGGGAAGTGTTGTTTGAAAAGCTAAAGCTTGACCCCAAGGCCAAAAAAACGAAAACAGGGCAATATGCCACCGGCGAAGATGTGCTCCTCAAACTCGCCCATCAGAATAAAATTGTGGACGATATCCTGGCATACCGGGAGCTTACAAAACTAAAGTCCACCTATGTGGATGCACTGCCCGCCATGATCAATCCCAAAACCGGTCGTGTTCATACTTCCTACGCACAGGCTGTTGCAGTTACCGGCCGGCTCTCCAGCAACAACCCAAACCTGCAGAATATCCCGGTACGGACAGAAAGAGGCAGGGAGATTCGCAAGGCGTTTATTCCGAGGGACGGGAACCATATGCTGCTATCGGCCGACTACTCGCAGATAGAACTGCGCATTGTCGCTGCAATAAGTGGTGACCCGAATATGTGCGAAGCCTTCAAACTAGGAAAGGATATTCATACGGCTACGGCCGCCAGGGTATTCGGCGTACCGGAAAAGGATGTGTTGAAAGAGATGCGTTACAAAGCCAAAAGCGTGAATTTCGGTATCATCTACGGCCAGGGGGCATTTGGGCTGGCGGACAACCTCGCCATCAGCCGCGCTGAGGCCAGGGAAATTATCGACAACTATAAAAAACAATTTGCCAATATCCAGAAATACATGGACGACAGCATCAATTTTGCCCGGGAGCACGGATACGTGCAAACCCTTATGGGACGCAAAAGATGGCTTCGCGACATCAATTCCTCCAATTTCACGGTCAGGGGCTTTGCCGAACGCAACGCCATCAACTCCCCCATCCAGGGTTCGGCGGCGGATATGATTAAACTGGCTATGATAAAAATTCATCATGAGTTCAAAAAGCAGGGACTCCGGTCCAAGATGCTGTTACAGGTGCATGATGAGCTTGTTTTTGATGCAAATAAGGATGAACTGGACATCATAAAACCCTTGATTATCCGTTCTATGCAAACGGCGTTGCCCCTGCCCAACGGTGTGCCCGTGGAAGCAACGATCGGTGCCGGAACCAATTGGCTTGAAGCGCATTAACTGTTAACAATTAACATATTCTTTGTAATTGCGCATCAAACTTTGCGGCGTCTTCCGGGTCTTATCCGGGTATCATTCATTTATGTAACGGCTTTGAACAATTAGCCATCTTTCAAACAACTATCTCGTATGAAAACACTGGTGATAAAATTATCCCTTATTTGCAGCACCGCCTTCCTGTTTAGCTTTGGAAAAGCGCAGGATGAAGTGTGGCCAAAAGTTGTAACGGCGCCGGATGGCACCGTTATCAAGGTATACGAACCCCAGCCCGAATCTTTTTCGGGGAACAACCTAAAGTTCCGTTCCGCCATTTCGGTTACGGCAGCATCCGGTGGTGATCCCATTTTTGGTACTTTCTGGGCAAATTCAAAAGTCGAAACCGACCGGAATAACCGGCAAATGACCATTGAGTCATTGAAAATATCAGATATCAAAATCCCCGCAGAAACGGATCCAAACAGGATTGA
>DATJYH010000097.1:0-4125 GCA_035499675.1 Puia sp. | reverse complement strand
GGGATGAATGGGCCCAAACCTTATCTTTGCCATTCCAAAATCGTCGTAAAGACATAGCCTGTAATGACATGCGTTTTACTGTTACCCCGTTTTTATTGATCCTTTTCTTCGCATTCCAGGCAGCGGGTCAGGATACGCTTCCAAAGTTTTCCGCGGTCATCAAAGCCAATGGCAAAATTCTCATCAGCTGGCGTAACAACTATTCCATCATCAACCAGATCAGCATACAGCGGTCTTCCGATAGCCTCAGGAATTTCACCACCCTGTTGACGGTCCCCGATCCCTCTATTCCCGAGAATGGTTTTGTGGACAGCAAGCCACCCAAACAGAATATGTATTACCGTCTTTTTATTTTGCTCAACAACAGTAAATACATTTTCTCCAAATCCAAACGCGCGGTTTCAGAACTGGTGGCCGCCACGGAGAAAGAAACCTCCCAGGAGGAGGCGGACGCCGTACTGCCCAAGGTCGATAACCAGCGCATCTATTATCTGCAGGATAACAGCAATCGCCAGAAAGCAGACATTACCGGTCCTTCCAGGATCAATGACGTGGCAAAAATAGAAATCGACAAAGTCATCTATATAAAGGAAAAAGATTCGATCATCGGGAAACTCACTCCCAAACTGCTGCGCCAGTTCAGGGACTCTTTGTTGAATAAAACAAAGGATACGATCCTGTTTGTACACGCCGACACGGTGCTGATCAAACCTTATGTAGCACCACCGGTGGAAGTAAAAGAAGTGAAAGAAACGTTCAAGGTTTCGGCCTACGTTTATACCGCCAAGGATGGGAATGTGACGGTTTCCCTGCCAGATGCCGGTCGCAAAAAATATTCACTGAGATTTTATGAACAGGACAACTCACCCCTGCTTGAAATCAAAGACATCAAAGATGTGATGCTGATATTGGACAAGGCCAATTTTATCCATTCGGGATGGTTCCGCTTTGAGTTGTATGAAGACGGCAGGCTGAAGGAAAAAAACAGGTTGTTTATCCCCAGGGACTTTTAGAATGCCAACTGTTCCCGCGCTGCTACCAACTCCACCGAAAATACTTTTTCAAAATTCCTTTTCAGGTGCTGCCTGACCTCTTCCATGGGGACCGGGCGACCAAGCTCTTTTTCTATGGAAGTAACGGCTTTATTTTGGATACCGCAGGGGATGATGTGATCAAAATAAGAAAGATCCGTATTTACATTCAAGGCAAAGCCGTGCATGGTAATCCAGCGACTACAGCGTACGCCCATGGCACATATTTTCCTTTCACGCCCCGCGATCCCCGGCTCAATCCAAACACCGGTTTCACCTGCAGAACGCTCTCCCCTGATCCCATAGGCATCCAGTGCCAGGATCACTACTTCTTCAAGATTGCGCAGGTACTTCCCGATGTCCGTTGAAAATTTTTCAAGATCCAGCACCGGGTAACCCACCACCTGCCCGGGTCCGTGAAAAGTAATATCCCCTCCCCGATTGGTTTTGAAAAACAGGATACCCCGCTCTTCCATTTCCTGTTCGCTGATAAGGACATGCTCCATATGCCCGCTCTTTCCCAGCGTGTACACGGGATCGTGTTCTACAAACAACAGGTGATGGGCGGTTTCCGGCAACTTCGTTCCTCCCTCCGGCGATTGGCCAGCCGATGACTTGATCCGGACATTCTGCTGCAGCAGGGCATCCTGGATATCCCATGCCTGCTGGTAACCCATTCGGCCCAGGTCATTAAAGAATACTTTTTGCGATGTCATGCCAACTGCAAAGCTAATCAGAAAGCGGCAACTTCTTATTTTTGTAAAAATCAACGCTATGAGCAGCGGGCATACACGCGGCGATGATACAGAGGACCCGAACGAGGTTTCCGACGAATTGTACGAACGCATGAGTATCAGGGTGGACAAGGGACAGGAGCCGTATCGCCTCGACAGATTCCTCGCCAACCGGATAGAAAATGCATCCCGCAACAAGATCCAACAGGCCATTGAAGCAGGTCGTGTACTGGTCAACAATAAAATGGTCCAGTGCAACTACAAGATCCGGCCCATGGATGACATTGTCATGTATTCCGACAAGCAGGCGCCCGGTGAAGAAATCGTCCCCGAAAAAATCCCACTCAACATTGTGTACGAAGACGATGCCGTGATGATCATCAACAAACCGCCCGGCCTCGTAGTGCACCCCGGCTCAGGCAACTACAGCGGCACATTGATCAATGGGGTAGCTTATTACCTGCAACAAAAAAATAAGGACATCAATGAAGAAACCCTGCCGCGCTTTGGCCTGGTGCACCGGATCGATAAAAACACGAGCGGCCTGATGGTCCTTGCCAAAACGGAAAAAGCGGTAACAAGCCTGGCCAAACAGTTTTTTGATCATACGGTAAAACGTCAGTATGTAGCGCTTGTATGGGGCGACCTCGCCGATGAAAGCGGAACTGTCATCGCACATGTGGGTCGCCACAAACGTTTCCGTAAACTTTTTGACGCTTATCCCGACGGCGAGTCGGGCAAGGAAGCGATCACCCACTACAAAGTACTCGAACGGTTCGGCTATGTAACCCTGGTACAATGTGTACTGGAGACCGGCCGCACACACCAGATCAGGGTACACATGCAGCACATCGGCCACCCGCTCTTTAATGATGAAACCTATGGCGGCGATAAGATTGTAAAAGGAACTGTTTTCAGTAAATACAAACAATTTGTAGAGAATTGTTTCGAGACCTGTCCCCGGCATGCGCTCCACGCCAAAACCATTGGCTTCAGGCACCCGGACACCAATAAGGATATGCTGTTCGAAAGTGAATTACCGGCGGATATGCAACAACTGATTGAAAAATGGCGGGGCTATGTAAGTCATAATGCGGCATTCCAGAAAAAATAAAACCGCGGGAAAAACTATTTTGGGAAAATCATTTTATAATCTACGCTGATCTTGCCCCTGGAAATATCATCCAGCTTGCTCTTCAGGAGTTTTCGCTTCAACGGCTTGAGATAATCGATAAATAATTTTCCTTCAATGTGATCGTATTCATGAAGGATCACCCTGCCTGTAATACCGTTGAATGTTTCAACATGTTTCTGAAACTGCTCATCCAGGTATTCAATCGTTACTTCTTCATTCCGGACAATGTCCTCCCGGATCTTGGGAATGCTCAGGCAACCCTCGTTATAGGCCCACTCCTCTCCATTGAGCTTTTTCACATGCGCATTGATAAATACCTGCTTGATGCCGGGCTCATCAGGATACTTTCCCTTATCCTCCTCGTCCTGGTTATTAAAAATCTGCTGGCTGTCGATCACAAAGAGCCTGATTTCGCGATTCACCTGTGGAGCAGCCAGTCCCACCCCATTGCTCGCGTACATGGTTTCCCACATATCCTCTATCAGTTTCGACAGGTCGGGGTAGTCGGGACCGATGTCCTTACATTTTGCCCTTAACGCGGGTGCTCCATATGCAACGATCGGTAAAATCACAGTTTTTCGTTGCCGCAAATGTAGGTGAAATTTCGCAATTGACCCAGCCGTGAAGGAGCTGCATGATCACTCATCCGTTGCTTTTCCCGAGGTACTCCTGCAACATGATCGTTGCAGCAATCCGGTCAACCAGCGATTTATCCCTTCGCTGTTTTTTCCGCAGTCCCATGTCGATCATGGCCCGTTGCGCCATTTTGGAGGTATAACGCTCGTCCACGGATTGCACCGGGATGGAGGGAAATTCTTTTTTTAGTCTTTGTATGATCTGTTGCACGGGTGCGGTGGCGTGCGTATCCGAATCGTCCAGGTTTTTGGGCTCGCCGACCAGGATCAATTCCACCGCCTCGGCTTTCATATACTGCTTCAGGAAACTGATGAGTTTGGGCGATTCAATGGTATCGAGACCCGTGGCAATAATCTTCAACGGATCCGTAACGGCGATGCCTGTTCTTTTCAGGCCATAGTCAATAGCGATGATGCGAGGCATGGGCAAAGGTAGGGGTTTGGAGTCTGGAGTCGATAGTCTGGATACGTGATGCGGGATACGGGCAGCGTATTGTTTGCCATGATAAACTATGGTCTGTTATTAGTCAACTGTAAACTGCTATCTTGATCCAACGGCCATCCCCGTCAGGTGACCAGCAAATCCGTTA
>DATJYH010000096.1:0-5524 GCA_035499675.1 Puia sp. | reverse complement strand
CCGCCAAAAAAGGCGGGCCGGGAGTGTTGTCGAACAGGCATTATTGAACAACTTCGACCGGTTGTTCTTTCTGTTACTTTTTTGCCCGGCCAAAAAAGTAACCAAAAAAGGCCGCCCGAAAACGATTACGGCCCGTTTTCGGTGCTGTGCCTTGATTGAGCTGTGGTACTACTGTGGTGAACAGCAGCGGTTCCCTGGTCTGCGCAGTAGATGGACAGTTTACGAGTAAGCGCCGAGGTCTGTCAACTTTCAACTGTCTACTGTCCACTGTCATCTGCACTCGCATTCCCACTCCACTCCCAGCTCAATACAGGTAATGACAACAAGTCCCCGGTTGGTGGGTGCGAATACAATGCGGAGGTGCTGCCCTTCCTGCGTATATCCGTCCAGTGCATATTTTGAGTCGGGATAGGCATTGGGTTCACTTTTGCCATAATTGATTTCTCCCTTTTCAAGAATTTCCCGGATCTCTTTTTCGGTGATATGGCGACAGTCCATCCGGCAACGGGCATGGCGTGTATAGATCAGGCGGGACGCATGACGATCGATGGGCTCGCTACCTGTTCCGGGCTGGCCACAGTGGACAAAAATGATCATCAACAACAACCAGGCAAGCTGATGTTGAATCCGGAAAAAGCCCTTTCTCATGTCAATCCTAATTTACTGTCAAATATAGGATCCCTGTCCATTTTTGCGCCATGGGTCGTATCTTTGCGGGTTCTATGTCAGCCAGCCGCACAGTCGCTTTTCATACCCTCGGATGTAAGCTCAACTACTCCGAAACCTCGGCTATTTCCCGGCAGCTCGAAAACGAGGGTTTTACAAAAAAGGATTTTGAGGAGGTGGCGGATGTGTACGTGCTCAACACCTGCTCGGTGACGGACAATGCCGATAAAGAATGCCGCCAGCTGGTGCGGCGGATACAGCGTCGCGCGCCACAGAGTTTTGTGGTGGTGACGGGTTGCTATGCCCAGCTGAAGCCGGCTGAAATAGCCGGCATCCCCGGGGTTGACCTGGTATTGGGAGCCGGCGAAAAATTCAATATTGCCCGGCACCTGAAGGAGCTGACCAAGGGCGACGCCGCTAAAATATGCAGTTGCGATATCAGCGAGGTGAACGATTTTAATCCTTCCTTTTCCATCAACGACCGTACCCGCAGTTTTTTGAAAGTGCAGGATGGTTGTGATTACAACTGCTCCTTTTGCACCATCCCCATGGCGCGTGGCCGAAGCCGCAGCGACCGGATCAGCAATGTGCTGAAAAATGTGGAATACCTGGCAGCCCATGGGGTCAGGGAAGTGGTGCTGACGGGTGTGAACCTGGGCGATTTTGGACATGCGGTGGACATGACCGATGGAAATTCCATCACAAAAAAAAGAACGGAAAACTTTTTTGACCTGGTCCGCGAGCTGGACAAACTGGAAGGCATCGAGAGGTTCCGCATCTCATCCATTGAACCCAACCTGCTGACCAACGAGATCATAGAGTTTGTGGCCAACAGCAAAAGGTTTATGCCGCATTTTCATATACCCCTGCAGAGCGGGAGTAACCGAATCCTGGGCATGATGAGAAGAAGGTATAAACGTGAATTATATGCCGACCGTGTCAGCCGCATCAAAACCTTTATGCCGCATGCGGCCATCGGTGCGGATGTGATCGTTGGTTTCCCCGGTGAAACGGAGGAAGATTTTAAGGAAACCTTTGATTTCCTGCATGGATTGGACCTTTCCTATTTACACGTGTTCACCTACTCCGAAAGAGACCATACCAGGGCCCTCGACATACAACCGGTGGTACCGATGCATACTAGGCATGAACGGAACAAGACCCTGCGTAACCTGTCCTATATGAAGATGCAATATTTTACGGCGGCACATGCAGGAGAAACGAGAAAGGTTTTGTTTGAAGGCCATCAGAAGAACGGCATCATGGAAGGTTATACGGACAATTATATCAAGATCAGCACCCCCTTCAGGCAGGAGTGGGTCAACCAGGTGGTCGACTGGGTGATTTGACCGCAAGAGAAATGAAAAAATTCCAGGTAACGATACATTTTGAAATGGACGATAAGTTCATGTCGCTGGTCCCTTCCCACCGGGCCTGGATCAACGCACTGATCGAGCAGGGCATCATCGACCAATATGTGGTGTCCATGGAATCGCAGCAGGTATGGATCACGCTCACTGCAGAAAACAAGACCCAGATCAAGAATTATATCACGCAATCGCCGCTGTTCAAATACTGGACCTACTCCATTGACGAACTCTTTCTTTTTGACGGTCGCCATTACCGCTTGCCCAGGCTGCAGCCGAACTGATCAGTACAACAGAAGGTATTTATAAAAAGCGGCAAATTCTCTGAACAGTTTGAACCCATCCTCACGGAAATAGGCATCCGAATGCACCCCGTGCACTTCGGAAAAGCCCAATTTTCGGATGATGAACTTTGACCTGGTAATGTGATAGAAGCTGGTTACCACGATGGCAGAAGAGAAGTGAAGCGAGTCGTTCAGTTTGATAAAATCCTTGGCGGTAAGATAGGTATTGTTGCCCCCATTATCGGAAATGATGACCGAGTCGGGCACCTGCTGGATCAGCAGGTATCTTTTCATCCCCGTTCCCTCTGGGACCCCGTATTCACCCTTTCCCCCGCTTACAAAGATCTTCCTCACCCTCCCCTCCCGGTACAGCTGCAGGGCCTTATCCAACCTTCCTTTCAGCCAGGGTGAAGCCGAACTGTCTTTGAATACGGTATTCCCCAGCACCACGGCCACGTCGGCCCGGCCCTCATAGTTGTGAAAGCCGTCGATGGTGATGTATATACAGTGGAGGATGAACCAGGAAACGACAACGATGGCCAGCCACTTCAGCCGCCGGGGAATGCGCATTTTTATGTGGAGGATTTGAGCCATGCGGGATACAGTTTCAGGATCTTTTTGTATACCTGGCAGCTTTTAATATGAGCGCCGGGCAGGTAGCCGGTGCTCATGAGGAACTCGTTTACGATTTCACCACCCGTGAATTTAAATTCTTTCTTAAAGAGCTTCACCCATTCGTCTTTTGTTTTGGGATGATGCAGGTCCAGCCATTTTTTAAACGACCCGTGTTCCTTTTGAAGGACCATGATGCGTTTGGCGTTTTCAATGGCGGCTTCTATTTTCAACCGGTTACGGATGATGCCGGCATCCCCGAGCAGGCGTTGTACCTGTTTTTGTTTATAGCCGGCCACCGTGGGAATATCGAACTGATCGTAAGCCTTAAAGAAATTATCCTTTTTGTTGAGGATGGTGGTCCAGGAAAGACCGGCCTGGTTGATTTCCAGGACCAGCCGGGCAAAAAGCCCGTTATCGTCGTGGATCGGAAAACCATATTCATGGTCGTGGTAGATCATGTGTACATTGTTCTTATCCATACCCCGGACAACATCGCAATAAGAAGAGGGCATATCCATGGCAAAGGCTTATTCGTAAAAATAAAAAATCCCGGGTGAAAACTCCGGGATCTTCTGGAAGTGGGAGCACACGGGATCGAACCGCGGACCCTCTGCTTGTAAGGCAGATGCTCTGAACCAGCTGAGCTATGCTCCCTTTTTTATTGGGCTTGCAAAGATAAGGGCAAAGGGTATTTCTAAAAAATTTTTTAGCCATGTAAATGAGAATTTTGTCGCTTATACACACTGGCCTTCAAAACCTCTTTCCGGCCGCCAAAATCACTGAAATGATGCCCGACCGGGACCCAGCCAAATTTATCATGTCATTCACATGAATCACTTTATATTTGCACTCCATTTTTGACTCCGTAGCTCAGTTGGTAGAGCAATTGACTCTTAATCAATGGGTCCAGGGTTCGAGTCCCTGCGGGGTCACCACCTGCCGGTTGGGTCTCAGCATAATTGTTGAGACCCTATTTCTTCGGCTTCACCTGAGAATCTGCTCCACGGCCATCGTTCAGCCAAAAAATTAACGATACCTAAACCCATCGTCACCGGGCCTGAAAGTCTTTGTCCGAAACGGTCAAAGCCTCGTAGTGCCCTTAAAAATCATGACCATGAAAAAAATGCTGAAAGCAATCATGCTGTCCGGTTTTTTATTATCGGCCGCCGGATTCTGCAGTCAGGCACAGTCAAAGCTTGGATACATCGCCCTGTCGGAACTGATACAGGCCCTGCCTGAATTTGCAAAGGCCGACAGCATCATGAACGACTACCAAAAAGTATTGTCGGAGCGTTACCAGGAAATGGTGAGGGAACTCAATGAAAAAGACAGTCTGCTCAACTCGCCGGATACAGCCAGGCTCACCCGTGCCCAGATCGATGTAAAACGCAAAGTGCTTGGCGACCTGGCCATGCGGATTCAAACCTACCAGCAACAGGCACCGCAACTGGTCCAGCAACGCCAGCGGGAATTGCTGACTCCTTTGCAAAAAAAAGCCAATGAGCTGGTTTGGCAGATTGCCCGTGAGCGTGGATATACTTTTATTTTTGAAAAGGAAGCGCTTATTATTTATCCCGAAGGAGATGACCTGCTGCCCCTTGTCGTGGAAAAATTGCAGCTGAACCTGAAGAAATGACCGGCATCTTGTTCCGATCGTAAACCCCTCTCTGGCGCGAGTATCTCGGCCCAAGTCGCCCGAAGGGCGCAAAATCCATCTTTGCGGAGATCGTTGCAGCCCTTCGGAAGACTAAGCCAGGCGAGAAGGTATCTCGAAATTCATGACCAATATCATATTTGCTGGTCACAAAGAACATTGTTTGCTTTTAGACTATCAGCAACCTTTATTTAGGAAATCTTACCCTGCTCAGACTCTTCTCCTCTAATTGTGCGGTTGCCGAAATAGCGAAGATTAGTTCTGAAAATTTACCATTCTCCGGTAGCCAAATGTTCTGCTGGTAAACGTTTCATTTTAATATAAGGAGGATTTTATGAACTCAGAAAAACTCAGACTGCAGGAAGCAAGGGAAAAAAAATTACAGTGGAAAAAATGGGGACCCTATCTAAGCGAACGGCAATGGGGTACGGTCCGTGAAGATTATAGCGAAAACGGAGATGCCTGGAATTTTTTTACTCATGATCATGCCCGCTCCCGCGCTTACCGCTGGGGAGAAGATGGTATCGCCGGAATATCGGACGACAAACAACACCTTTGCTTTGCGCTTGCACTCTGGAATGGCAAAGATGCCATTCTCAAAGAACGTTATTTCGGTTTAACAAACAGCGAAGGCAATCATGGGGAAGATGTGAAGGAATACTATTTCTATCTGGATAGTACACCCACACATTCGTATATGAAAACGCTGTACAAATATCCTCAGGCCGCCTTTCCTTATGCTGACCTCGTACAAACGAACAGCCACCGTAGCCGTGAAGAAATGGAATATGAACTGATTGATACGGGCGTTTTTCACGAAGACCGGTATTTCGATGTTTTTATCGAATATGCAAAAGCGGGTCCCGAAGACATACTGATAAAAATCACCGCAATGAACCGCGGTCCGGAGACAGCAAATCTTCATTTATTACCCACAC
>DATJYH010000095.1:0-7222 GCA_035499675.1 Puia sp. | reverse complement strand
CCGCTTTGTTCATCGTAGTTTTTCACTGCAACCTGGCCTATCTGCCATTTATATCCACGGAGTTCACTCATTTTGTGGACAACAGCTGGCTCTGGACAGATTTCTTTTTTGTACTGAGCGGTTTTATCATGTGCTATGTGTACCGATCGTATTTTGCGGACCGGGTAACAAAGCAGAAGTTCAGGAAATACATGAGCGCCCGCTTTGCGAGGATCTATCCCCTGTATTTTGTGACCACCCTCTGGGCTTTTTTTGTTTGTGTGTTCATCAATTATTATGCTTCTTCGCTGGATCCTTTTTTCGCTGAAATTTTTGATACAAACGGGCTTCCTCTCTGCCTGCTGTTACTCCAGAGTATGCATACCGGGTATATCACTCCCCCGTTGAACACACCGGGATGGTCGCTCAGTACCGAATGGTGGACCTATATTTTGTTCCCCTTTATATTACCGCTTTTTGCCGCCATGAAAACCCGGGCCATGATCATCGCTGCCCTGGTCATTGGCATTTTCTTTGTCCTGCTTAGGTATGTTCTGGGTCCCATCTCCTACATGGGTCAGGGACCAACATTGAACATGCTGACAGATTTCGGTTTTCTGCGATGCGTGGCGGGCTTTCTGGTGGGTATGCTTGTTTATGCATTCTTTATGAGTGGAAAGGGCAGTAAAATCATCGGGAGCGATTGGTTTTTCGCACTTGCTTTTTTGGGCACGGCCCTTGCCATGCATACCAATGTTATCGACATTGTTATTGTTGGTTTTTTCCCTTTTATCATTCTGGCTGCCATTTACAATGGGGGTTGGGTAAAGCGCCTCCTTGAAACAAAGCCGCTGCAGAGATTGGGCGATTGGTCCTATTCCATTTATATGGTACACATGCCGATCATTTTCACATTTATTATTTTCAAAGTGGAAAAAAACCCTGGCTATTTCGCCGACTTTAACAATCCCACGGATCGGTTTCCCAGCATACGTGGTTTGTATATGTGTATCCTGATTACAGGACTCACGTTGGGGATTGCCGCACTGGCCTATCGTTTTGTGGAGATACCCGCCCGCAATTACCTGAACAGGTTGTTTAATTCGTCGCGTGCAACGCTTGCCGGCAAGGGAGTTCAGCCAAACTAACCGCCGGGTGTTAACCAGGTCTTTGCTGAAACAACCAGCTCAGGACGGGCTGGCAGTATTTTCCATGCTTCTGCACAATTGAGTTATTTTTGGTTTCTAAATTTGATTGTGCACATGAGGGATGATCAACCCGGAAATTTACTTTTTCTCTTTAAGTGTATTGCCCTGCTCTGTTTACTCGGCTGTTCACCCAATCCGTATAAGGCCAGCAATAAAGCCTATAAGAAGCAGGCAAAGGCCTACGCAAAAATAATTGACCAGTACCCGCTGCAGGATACCGTAAGTCTGTCCAGCCCATGGATCGGTACTACCAATTTTGACCTCCGCAAGCCCAATTTTGTGATCATTCACCATACCGCGCAGAATAGTTGCGAGCAGACCCTCGCTACCTTCACGCAAACTGCTTCCAGGGTCAGTGCACATTATGTGATCTGCAAGGATGGTACGGTGCATCATATGCTCAATGATTATATGCGTGCCTGGCAGGCAGGCAAGAGCAAGTGGGGCAATGCCAGCGATATCAACTCCTCCAGCATTGGCATCGAGATCGACAACAACGGTTTTGAACCCTTTACCAACGAACAGATCAATAGTCTTCTGCGGTTGCTGGATATGCTCAAGAAGACCTATTCCATCCCCACGCAGAATTTTATTGGTCATGCGGATGTGGCGCCCGGCCGAAAAGTGGATCCCAGCCGGTATTTTCCCTGGCAAACACTGGCTGACAAGGGTTTTGGACTTTGGTACGATACAACGAATGTGCTGGTCCCCGATCATTTTGATACTTTAAGCGCGCTGCGGATCATCGGTTATGATATCAGCAGGCCGGCGGCAGCCATTCAGTCGTTTAAACTGCATTTTATTCAGCAGGACAGCACCGAACTGCTTACGGATGCCGACCTGAAAATCCTGTACAATCTATCGATCAAATACCAGTAGCAGCCTCCGTTCCTTTGTGGACAGAAATGGCAGGTATCAAATAAACCAGATCCTTTTTATTTTTGTATCTCCACATATATGAAGCACGCGGCAGTTTTTATTATTACCCTCCTGATATTTTGCCGGCTGTCGGCCCAGGTACCCGTAGTGCAGGAGCCCCGGCACCACCTTGTCCTTTCCAATGACTATGTAAGACTGTTGGATGTGTGGATAAAGCCGGGGGATACCACACTCTATCATCATCATGCAACGGCTTCGGTGGTGGTGTTTATTACGAGGACGATTACCGGCTCGCAACCACTCGGAGGAAATCCTTCCAGCGGACAGGCCATTCCCGGCAATACCTTTTTCGCGGCCTATGATGAAAAGCCCATCACCCACCGCGTGTGGAACCAGGATACTTCCGTATATCATGTGATGGATATTGAGGTCCTGCAAAAAGGTTCCGCCCATCCGCCTGCTCCATTACGCGGCCAGGGTATTAAGATCACACTGGAAGAAAATATGGTGCGGGAATACCGCATTCAGTTGGACCCGGGAGCCCGATTACAAATCCCCGCGGGTACCACGCCGCACCTGCTGATCGCCATTTCCCGAACCGGCGACAAAGCGACAGCAGTATCCTCTTCATCATCACAGGATGCCATGACTGCGGGTGACTACCGCTGGTATCCCGCAGGAAAAAGTTTTCTGCTCGGCAATGATGGTACTGCGGGTTCGGATTTTGTCCTTCTTGAATTCAATTGAATAACCTCCTCCTGCCGGTAAGCAGCCCTGATTTGCCGGTGGAAATTTCCCGCATCGGTGTTTCCATCATACCGATCCATTCCTGTCTTTCGCCGGACAATTGATTTGCCCTGCCGCCCGGCTATTTCCTTCGCTGCCGATCACTGCTAGTTTTGGTTTCCATAATCAAAACTTATCACTATGCGTAAATTGATTGTACTGTTTATGAGTGTAATACTGGCTGCCACGGTACAGGCACAACATATCACCGGTATGGTAAAAGACAACCAGGGTAAAATCCTGGCAGGTGCTTCGCTTTCGCTCAAAAAGGCAAAAGACTCTTCTGTTCTTAAGTTGGGTGTAACCAATAACAGCGGCGCTTATGATTTCTATGGCATGCCTTCGGGAAAATATTTCGTATCGGTTTCCCATGTGGGATTTTCAAATGGATATTCGGCCGTTTTTGAAGTGGAAGGAACTTCGAAAACAAACCTTCCGGATATTTTGCTTTCAAAAGCCACCGGTAATCTTAAAGAAGTGGTGGTCACTTCTTCCAAACCTATTATTGAGGTCAAAGCAGATAAAGTGGTGATGAATGTGGAAAACAGCATCAATGCAGTAGGCCAGGATGCGCTGGAGCTTCTTCGCAAATCACCGGGTGTGATGCTTGACAAGGATGATAACATCAGTATGAATGGCAAGAATGCTGTCCAGATCTATATCGACGGAAGGCCTACGCCGCTGACCGGGAAGGACTTGTCTGAATATCTCAAAACCATTCAGTCTTCTTCCATCGAATCCATCGAGCTGATCAGCAACCCCTCCGCCAAATACGATGCCGCGGGCAACGGGGGCATCATCAATATCAAACTGAAAAAAAACAAGTCGTTTGGAACAAATGGTTCTGTGAATGCGGGATACAGTATTGGCACCTATCCAAAATACAATGCGGGCTTTTCACTCAACCACCGCGATCAGCATGTCAACCTGTTTGGGAACTATTCCTACAACGACAGCAAAAATGAAAGTTATATTGACATTTACAGGACTGCGCTGGATACACTCTTTAACGGGCAAACAACGGCGACGACCAAAAGCAAGACCCATAATTTCAAAGCCGGAATGGATTATTACATCAACAAAAAATCGACCATTGGCTTGGTGGTGAACGGCACGTTTTCCGACAACAACATCAATACCTATAGCCACACACCCATTTCTTATATTCCCAGTGGTGAAGTGGATAAAATACTGGTGGCACCCAACAGCACCGCTTCCACGCGGAACAATATAAATGCCAACCTGAATTACCGGTATGCCGATACCAGCGGGCATGAACTGAATATGGACGCGGATTATGGATACTACCACATCAGGAGCAACCAGCTTCAGCCCAACTATTTTTATGATTCAACCGGAACAATCATCACCGACAGCAACGTGTATAATATGCTTGCACCCACAGACATTCATATCTACAGTTTTAAGACCGACTACGAACAGAATTTTATGAAGGGCCGCCTTGGACTGGGATTTAAATCGTCCTACGTGAACAGCACCAATGATTTTCAGAGTTACAACGTGATGCCATACGGGAAGGAACTTGACTCCTCCAGCAGCAACAATTTTGTGTACAGGGAAAATATCAATGCCGTGTATGCCAACTATAACCGTAAGCTGAAATTCTTTACGGTGCAGGCAGGTCTGCGCGTGGAAAACACCAACTCCAGTGGTCATTCCACAGGGTATCACCAGGCCGGCGGGTACATTTTATATGATTCCACATTTGATCGTCATTACACCGACTTCTTTCCAAGTGCCGCTGTTACCTACAACAAAAACCCGATGAAACAATGGACCCTCAACTACAGCCGGCGGATCGACAGGCCCGCTTACCAGGATCTGAACCCGTTCCAGTTCCGGCTCGATGAGTATACATTTCAACAGGGAAACACCCAGCTGCTGCCACAATATACCAACAGCATAGGACTAACCTATATGTATAAGTACAAATTGACAGCCACCCTGAACTACAGCCATGTGCAGGACGTATTCACACAGCTGGTGGATACCACGGATGGCGCAAAGGCCTATATCACCAAGAAAAACCTGGCCACCCAGGATATCACCAGCCTGAACATCAGCTATCCCTTCCAATTCCATTGGTACAGCATGTTTGCGAACCTGAATGCCTATTATTCAAAATTCAATGCTGATTTTGGGGCCGGTCGCACCATTGACCTGGATGTGTACGCGCTCAACTTTTATGCGCAGAATAGTTTTCGCCTGGGAAAGGGCTGGACAGCGGAACTGAGTGGCTGGTATACGACGCCCTCCATCTGGCAGGGTACTTTTAAAACAAAACAGTTGTGGAGTGTGGATGGAGGTATCCAGAAATCGCTTTTCAAGGGGAAGGGCAACATAAAAGCTTCGGTGAGTGACATCTTCAACAGCTTTCACTGGAATGCTACGAGCAATTTTGCCGGACAATATCTGAATGCAAAGGGAGGTTTTGAAAGCCGGCAACTGAAATTGTATTTCACCTATCGCTTTGGCAATACGCAGGTAAAAGCTGCGCGGCAACGCAAAACCGGTGCGGATGAAGAAAACCAGCGCGTAGGCAACCAGGGAGGCGGACTGGGTGGGACAAACAATAAATAAACTGCGGCAACAAGCCGCTGGGAAGCTCAACAAGCTTTTCTAACCTTATGCCGTGAAATCTGAAAGGCCGGGGTGGGAATTCAAACTCCCAACCGGCCTTTTTATTGCGGGTAACCCGTATAAACGGGTATTGCCTGCAATGCTTATATCTTTTTTGAAGACAACTTGTGAACGGCATCCCGGTAAGTTTCTCCCACGGGCAGTTCCTTGTCCTTCATAAATATGCTGTTCTTCCGGATGGCGGTGATGCTTTCAACGGAGATGAGATAAGATTTATGTATCCGGATAAATTTTTGCGCGGGAAGCTGGTCTTCGAAGGATTTTAGACTCCCGCGTATCACCAGGGGTTTGGGGCTGCTTTTCAGGTATATTTTTACATAATCGCGCAGGCCTTCCATCCAGCCAATATCACTATATACTACTTTTACCTGGCTATAGTCTGCATTTACGAAGAAAAAATCATCCGAAGGTTGTGGCATCGGCCTTCGTTTCATCATCTTCAGCTCATAAAGTTCTCTTGCTTTGTTGCAGGCTTTGACAAACCGCTCCAGCGAAACCGGCTTAACCAGGTAATCTGCCACCGACAGATCGTAGCTCTGTAATGCATATTGTTTATAGGCCGTAATAAAAATTACCAACGGTTTGTTATCCAGCGTAGCGATGTACTCCAGCCCCGACAAACCCGGCATTTGAATGTCGATAAAAATGAGGTCCACCGGTTTTTCCTGCAACGCCTTCATGGCTTCAAAGGCATTGGCACAACTGGCTACCAGGTTCAGGTAGGGCAGCTTGCTGATATTGTCCTGTAGCAGTTTTAACGCCAGGGGTTCATCATCCACGGCGATACAATTCATGGTCATTGTAAATGTATTTTTAGATTTACCTGGTACCAGCCTGCCGCATCATCAATCAGCAACTGGTGCCTGTTCGGGTACAGTAGGCTGAGTCTTCGTTTTACATTGGCAAGGCCGATGCCGGAGATTTTGTCCTTTGATTTGTCGTTGCCGGTATACCTGTTTTTTACAGCGAAATGGAGTTCGTTGTTGGAGGCTTCGAGGTCGATCCATATCTCCGGTGTTTCACCGAGGCTATTTCCGTGCTTGAAGGCGTTTTCAACAAAAGGGATCAGGAGCATCGGTTCGATGGACTGCCACTCTTCTTTTGCATCCAGGTGTACCTGCAAGTTCAGGTTGGAACTAAACCTGAGTTTTTGGAGATCGATATAGTCGCGCAGGGATTCCACTTCGTTTTTCAGCAGCACTTTTTCATCGTCGCTTTCATACAACATGTATTGCAACAACGAAGAGAGCCTGATGACTGTGGGTTCTAATTCCTCGCTTTTCAAACGTACCATGGCCACGATATTGTTCAGCACATTGAAAAGAAAATGCGGACTGATCTGTGAACGGAGAAAGGCCAGCTCGGTCTTCAGGTTTTCCCGTTGCAGGGCCGCAGCTTCTGCTTCTGATTTCAACCTGTCGTAAATGATCTTGCAGGTGGTACTGATCATGACCGTAAACAGGAAGGGAAGGCTGTTGTGCCACGATGACACAAAAAACTTGAAACGGTGCTGCGGCACAAAACGTACAAAAAGGGCACCGTGCAATAACATGATCACGATGAAGGAGAGCAGCAGGGAACCGATGTAGGGGAGATATCTTTTTGTGTTAAAGAATTTCGGGATCAGGAAAAGTGCATTCAGGTAAAACATCCCCATCCAGAGAAAATTTGTCGTGTGATCCAGGTTCCGGAAGTCGATCTCATCTTTA
>DATJYH010000094.1:0-3276 GCA_035499675.1 Puia sp. | reverse complement strand
TTTTTCATACAGGAAAATTACAAATCAAAACCTAAAACGAGCGTTAAACTGAATTATTCTCCCCCGGGCTGGTATTTAGCTGGTCAGGGCACATGAATATACTTATGGAGCTGCAATGAAAACTCCCACTGCGGGTGGGTTTTGATATATTCCACGATCATCGGGGTGATGACCGCCGATTTTCCCCATTCAGGCTGGAGAAAGAGTTTACAGCCGGGGGAAACCAGCGCAGCATATTTTTCAGCCCATTCAACATCGGAGGGATGGAAGATCACCACTTTCAGCTCGTGGGCAAGCGGCAGGATTTCCGGCAGGGGTGCCTTGAATTTTTTTGGAGAAAGACAGATCCAATCCCATTCGCCGCTTATCGGATAAGCCCCCGAGGTTTCTATATTAACGGAGAAGCCTGCCCGATGCAGGGCTTCGGTCAGGGGACCGCAATCATGCATAAGCGGTTCGCCCCCGGTAATCACGGCCATACGACCGGGGAATGCGGTGGCGCCTTCGAGGATGGCAGGTACACTGAGAAGCGGATGTTTACCGGCCTCCCAGCTTTCCTTCACATCACACCACACGCAGCCCACGTCACAACCGCCGAGGCGGATAAAATAGGCTGCCTTTCCCTGGTGGAATCCTTCTCCCTGCAGCGTATAAAATGCCTCCATCACCGGGAGCATGGGAATAGCAGTGGCTGTTTGCTCCTTTAGCATAAGATGCAAATTTCGTTTAATAGTAGCACAAAAGATGAATGGAGCGTCGCAACGTAGGTTGAGCAGCGATTTGTAGCCGGGCCCATATCACTCCCTGTTCAAATAAGCCCGGAATGTATTTTTCATCAACCCGGCGATGGTCATGGGGCCAACGCCCCTTGGCACGGGTGTGATATAACTGCTTTTGGGAGCTACTTCCGCAAAATGAACATCTCCTTTCAGCGCAAATCCGCTCTTTTTGGTGGCGTCTGGTATACGGGTAATGCCCACATCGATAATAACAGCACCCTCTCTGACCATATCGCCCCGTACAAATTCCGGCCGGCCGAGGGCGGCTACAATCATATCAGCCTGCAGGCAGAGTTCCGGCAGGTTCCGGGTTTGAGAATGGCAGATGGTTACAGTACAATTGCCCGGGCTCCTGTTCGCGCTCAGCAGGATGCTCATGGGGCGTCCCACGATATTGCTGCGACCGAGGATGACTGCGTGAAGTCCGCGGGTATCAATTTTATAATGCTCCAGGAGCAGCATGATGCCATAGGGTGTTGCGGGGACAAAACCGGAGAGCCCCTGTACCATGCGCCCGATATTTACGGGATGAAAACCGTCCACGTCTTTCGAAGGCAGTATGGCGTTGATTACCTTTTCGTCGGAGATGTGGCGGGGAAGTGGTAGCTGAACCAGGATGCCATCTACTTCGCTGTCCTTATTAAGTCCGTCGATAATTTCCAGCAGCTTGTGTTCCGTGATGGTTTCTTCCAGCCTGATCAAACTGGAAGTATAACCTATTTCGGAACAGGTTTTGACTTTGGCGCCCACATAGGTTTCACTGGCTCCGTTATTGCCTACCAGCACAGCGGCCAGGTGGGGAGCTCTTTTTCCTTCTGCCAGCAGCTGGGCGGTCTCCAGTTTAAGTTCTTCTTTAATGGACTGCGACACCAGTTGTCCGTCTAAAATTTGCATGGCGCAAAGGTAGTATCCGCCGGCATTCAAATTTCACAAAAACCGTGAAATCACGCTGTGAAACGGCGGGTCCTGGTTGTATCTTTTGAGTTCAAAAATGACCTGTGCGTGCCAGAATCTGTTGTGTGAGCTTATCCGCCCTCTTCGTTGTTGTTGCAGCTGCCCAAACGGTACATGAACCAGCCCTGCCTCCATATATCGGTGCGGGAGTTGGCAGCCCTGATTTCTCCGATGCTTTTTCCTTTGCGGGTAACCAGGCCCTGTTGTGTTATACCCCCCATTCCCGGTTGGGTGCTTTTTCCGAAAAAAAATTTATGCTGGAAGAGACTGCCATGCATGGATTGTTTTTTTCCCTGCCGGTATGGAACGGCGGGGCCGGGCTACAGTTCCGGTACACCGGTTTTGCAGACTTCAATCAATCGATGCTGGGGCTCGCTTATGCCAAAAAACTGGGAAACCTGGTCGGGATCGGGCTACAGTTCGATTATCACATGATACATATTGCAGGTTATGGCAGTTCTGCGGCGATCGGAACCGGGGCGGCCCTGCTGGTTCAGCCTTCCAATAATCTTTACATAGGTTTCCAGGTAGCCAATCCCGTTGGAGGGCGGTTTAGAAAAAACAATGGAGAACGATTGGCCACTGTTGTCAAAACCAGCATTGGCTATGAGGCTTTGCAGCAGGTACTGATAGTGTTGGATATTGATAAGGAAGAAGACAGACCGGTGGAGATACTGGCCACCCTTCGTTATGTATTTGCGCGGCGGTTTTTTGCGACCATCGGAATATCCGGATCATCAGGCAGTCCCTTTGCCGGCATCGGCCTGCAATGGAAACAATTCCGATTTGATTTCTCCACCCGGTTTCATCCGCAACTGGGGTTTAGCCCGGCTGTGTCGCTGATGGCGGAATTTGGCAAAAAAAATCTGCAGAATCAATAGTGTGGGATATGAAACAGTGTTTATTGATGGTCCTGTTTATGATTGCCTGTGGGCTGATTTCGGCCCAGACAGGGGAGGTGCTGGTTACTGCCGAACAACAACTGGAAGGCATAGCCGAAAAAAACGAAGCGGGGACGGAAGATGATTCCCAGTGGCAGGACCTGCAGGGGTACCGGCGACATCCACTCAATATTAATACAGCCACGGAAGAGGAACTTCGGTCGCTGGGCAGGTTATCGGACCTGCAAATAGACGGGCTTGTCCGTTACCGTCAACTCCTGGGAAAATTGCTGGCCATGCAGGAGTTGCAGTCGGTCCCGGCCTGGGATGTGGAAACCATCCGGCAGTTGACGCCTTATATAACGGTCACGGACCCTGCGGAATCCTGGTCGGGTTTGCGGCATCCGTGGAAGGGCGGTGACAGGGTATTTCTTTTTCGGGCATCGATACAACCGGAAAAGCCGGAGGGATACCGGGACAACAAAGATTCCGCGACCACAGGGTATACGGGCAGCCCATTACGGCTTTTTTTCAGGTTTAGTTACCAATACAAAAACCTGCTTCAGTACGGGATGCTGGGTGATAAGGACGCGGGGGAGCAATTCTTCAGAGGCGGCCAGCGGCAGGGATTTGATTTTTACTCCTTTCATTTTTTTATGCGG
>DATJYH010000093.1:0-7660 GCA_035499675.1 Puia sp. | reverse complement strand
ACATTCTCGACTATAATAAAATTGAAGAGGGCAAGATTCATTTTGAACATATCCCGATGAGCCTGGAAGCCATCGCCCGCAATATTGTAGCCGGGTTTAAAATGGCTGGCGACGAAAAAGGCATCGATCTGCGTCTTTCGGTCGACAAAATCCTGGCCCGAGAGGTGATGGGTGATCCCACCAGGACCAGCCAGGTGATCAACAACCTTGTGCACAATGCCATTAAATTCACGCCCCAGGGATGGGTTCGGTTATCCATTGCCGTTGAGTCGTTTAACGAGGAATCGGTGACGATCCGGGCATCGGTGGAGGATACGGGCATCGGCATACCGGCAGATAAACACGAATTGATCTTTGAAAGATTTACACAGGCGGATTCTTCCACTTCCCGGAGTTATGGCGGAACGGGCCTTGGACTGGCTATCTGTAAAAGAATACTCCAGCTGCAGGGCGTAGACCTGATGCTACGCAGCGAACCGGGGAAGGGCTCTTCCTTTTATTTTACACAAACATTTATGTTCGCTGCGCAAAAACTGAATGCTCCGCTGCGGCTGCCACAGGAAAATGGTAATAAAAATGATCTGCTGAAGGGTGTGGCTATTTTGCTGGTGGAGGACAACCCTCTCAATGTATTGGTGGCCCAGACCATCCTGGAAAACAGCGGGGCTGAAATAGATGTAGCAACCAACGGACAGGAGGCACTCAGCCGGTTTAACGCGGGCAAACACCGGCTGATCCTGATGGACCTGCACATGCCTGTGATGGATGGCTACGAGGCAACGGGCCGCTTGCGGGAAAAGGGAGAAACCCTGCCGATCATTGCACTCACGGCCAATACACCCCAGGAGGTAGAGGGGGAAGCCTATGCAGCCGGGTTAACGGACATCGTTGTAAAACCCTTTAACCCCGAAAACCTCTATACGGTCATCCTCCAATATGTACAACCCGCTGTTTAAAGCGTCTATTGCCAACCATAGTGAATGGCGGTCTGTCAACTGTTATCCAATGACGGCCATCCGCCTGCTCCGCCTAAGGCGGATTCGGCGGACACAATCGGTCATCGAGCATCGGCCATCGATTCTGTCAACTGTCTTCTGTAAACTGTCAACTACACGCCCTTAATACCCCCTGATATTCTTCCCCTCCATATAGTTCATAAAGGCCTTGTTGACGACCTTATTGCCCCCGGGAGTGGGGTAGTTGCCCGTAAAGTACCAATCGCCGGTATTGGTGGGACAGGCCTGATGCAAAGATTCGATGGTCTGGTAAATAACCTGTACCGGGGTAGTGATATCCGGCGGGGTGATGAGTTGCGCGATCTTGTCGGAGATCTCTTCAGTGGTAAACGGCTTATACACCTGGCGAACCACATTCTCGCTGTGCAATTCGCCGGTGCGTTGCAGTTCCTTGCAGTGGTTGTACAGTTCCTGCAAACAGGCTTCCTTACCCCGTTCGCGGGTGAGTTCAATGGCAGCCCGGAATGCGATAAAGTCCTTTAGTTTGCTCATGTCGATCCCGTAGCAGTCCGGATAACGGATCTGCGGTGCCGAAGATACCACGATGATCTTTTTGGGTTCCAGCCTGGCCAGCATCCTGACAATGCTTTCGCGGAGCGTGGTGCCGCGCACAATGGAATCATCGATCACCACCAGGGTATCCTCGCCCTTCTGAACGGTGCCATAGGTGATGTCGTATACGTGCTGTACCATTTCATTCCGGCCCACATCCTCCGTAATGAACGTGCGCATTTTTACATCCTTGATGGCGATCTTTTCAATCCGTATTTTTCGGTTGATCATCCCCGATAGCTTGTCTTCGGTGATGTCGGTTCCCCACGACAGGATGCGTTGAATGACAACCCTCTTCAGGTAATCATCCATCCCTTTCCATAAACCATAAAAAGCCACTTCGGCTGTATTGGGTATAAAGGAAAAGATGGTATTCTTCAAATCGTGGTTGATGGCGTTCAGTATCTGCTCGCTGAGGTTGTAGCCCAATGCGATTCGCTCCCGGTATATTTTCTCATCACTTCCCCGGGAGAAATAAATGCGTTCAAAGCTGCAGGCCCTTCTTTCCTTCGGTTCCAGGATCTTTTCAACGGCTACATGGCCATTTGCTTTCGCGATCAGGCCCATGCCCGGCATCAGCTCCAGCACCTCATTCTCGCCCACGTTGAAAACCGTTCTGATGGCAGAGCGTTCGGAAGCAGCCACCACCACTTCATCATTGATATAATAGTATGCCGGCCGGATGCCATTGGCATCACGAAATACAAACCCATCACCGCTACCGGTCAAACCACCCACGCTGAATCCGCCATCAAAAAGAGAGGCTGCTTTGCGAAGGATGCTGGTTACATCCAGTTCTGCGGGAGATGCTTCATCGGCCTTTACCAGGAAATGATGGATGACTTCCATCATGGCAGCCAGGTCGCTCTGTTTCTGAAATTCACCCGGATCAATGTTCACCAGGGCAAAAAGTTCATCGGTATTGACCAGGTTGAAATTGCCGGCCAGGGCCAGGTTTCGGGCAGGGATGGTATGTCGCTTGATAAAAGGGTGGCAAAATTCCACATTGTTTTTACCCTGGGTGCCATAACGCAGGTGCCCCAGGAGCAACTCCCCCACATAAGGGATATGACCCTTCATCAGCCCCGGATGTTTGCTCACATCGGGCTGGTATTTTTCCAGTTCCTTAACCTCCCCCAGTATCTGTGAGAAAATATCCGCAATAGGTTGATTATGATTGCTTCTGATCCTGTGAAGAAAGGGATGGCCAGGTTCAACATGCAGCTTAACCGCCGCTACCCCCGCACCATCCTGGCCGCGATTGTGCTGTTTTTCCATGAGCAGGTACAGTTTGTTCAAGCCGTAGAGCACCGTTCCATATTTCTGCAGGTAATAAGAGAAAGGTTTGCGGAGCCTTATGAATGCCAAACCACATTCATGTTTTATGTCGTCGCTCATGAATAAAAATGAAGCGCAAAGTTAGCCCTAATTCACAAAACGCAAATAGAATTATTTCCTAAATGTATGTTGAGTTGGTATTGATGAAGTTAACCAACGAGGCAGAATTCTTCAGTTTCAGCTTTTTAAGGATATTATGCCGGTGCACTTCCACTGTCTTTAGCGAAATATTCAGATCCGTTGCGATTTCCTTGGATGAAAAACCTTCTTTGATCAGGTTGATGATCTGCATTTCCCTTTCTGTCAGGATATTGATGTCAGGGTAGCTTTCCTTATCTTCCAGCAGCTGATCCGAAATAATGTTTCGAATTTCCTCGCAAATGTATTTGCTGCCTTCACTCACTTCCAGGATGGCCCTGATCATTTCTTCCTTGGAGGAATTCTTGGTTACATAACCCCTTGCGCCAATTTGCAGCATTTTCTTGGCATAGGCGGGCTGGGAATGCATGGACACCCCGATGATCTTTATTTCCGGCAAGATCTTTCTAACCTGCTGGCTCGCCTCGATGCCAGAAAAGGGAGCCATATTGATATCCATTAATATAACATCCGGATTTTTTTCTTTGGCCAGGGAAACAGCCTCTTCGGCATCGCCGCAGGTGGCAATTACTTCGAACCTCGGGTCACTGTTCAGAATATATGTCCAGGTTTCCCTGATCAATTTGTGATCATCTGCAATTAAAATACTGATCTTACTCATAGACTACATACGGTTTTGAAAAATGATGGATTGGGATTTCTATACTAAGCTGGCAACCTTTGCCGGCTGCCGAAACAATTTTCATATTACCGCCGAACAAATCCGCCCGGCTCATGATGTTGGAAAGACCAAGGCCTTTTTTGGTCTTTTCGGGGTTGAAGCCTCTTCCATCATCGCGGATATTAAGGCGTACCAGGTTATGGGGTTCATCCATACGCAGTTCAACCAATAGTTTTTTTGCACTTGCATGTTTCAGCACATTGTTGATTTGTTCCTGGATGATCCGGAAAAGCATCAGCTTTTGTGGGTAAGTGATCTTATCATCATACCAATGATGGGTGTGAAAATCAACCCGCAGGTTTCCGGCCAGTTGAATGGTATCTACAAGGTCCTGTATGGATTCCGGCAGGCCCAGGTCTCCAATGGCGGAGGGCACCAGGGCCCGTGAAATATTCCTGATTTCATGAATCGCGTGCGTGATATTGGCGAGGCAAAGGTCGAGCAGATTTGCAGATTCTTCATGGCCGCCTTTGTATAGTTCGAGATAGAGCTTGGCCGTTGACAGAATCTGGTTTACGTTGTCATGAAGCTCCTTGCCAATTTCCGCGCGCTCGTTTTCCTGCGCGTCAATCATCGCTTGTGCGATGCTTTTCTGCTTATTGAGTTCCTGCTGGATCAGTTTTTGTTCCAGTTTCTTTTTCTCGGTGATATCCTGCATGGCTCCTACCACACGGACCACCGCTCCCTCCTCGTTCAATACCAGGAATCCGCGGTCTGCTACAATGGCGTACTCGCCATTCGCCTTACGGAAACGATATTCTTCTGACCATAACCCCGCATCCTTTCTCGAAACAAAATTTTCCATATTGCCGATCACCCGCTGCTGGTCGTCCGGGTGAATATGCGACTCCCAAAATCCCTTGATCATTGTTTCCTCTGATGGCTGGTACCCGAACTGGGTAAAAAAGCCATCGCCCCAAAAAGGAGCGGCATGTTGTACATCCCAGTCCCAAATGGCATCATTGGTAGCCCGGGTAGCAAGCATATACCTTTCGTTTGAAAGTTTTGTTTTTTCCTCGGCCCTGATTCTTTCGCTGATATCAATGCCCATCCCAATCACACAGGGTTTCGCTTCATACGAGATGAGCTGGGCGGTAAAATAATGTGGGATCTCCTGGCCGGATTTGGTTTTTAAATTACTCTGTGCATCACTCACGCCCTCAGTGAAGGCAATTTGTATTCTGCTGGTGATATACGTCCGCTCAGACTCATTGAAAAAATCCGTCGGCTTCATACGGCTGATCTCATACCCGGAATACCCGGAAACTGACTCCAGGCTTTTGTTCCAGCGGAGAAATTTGCCGGCAGCATCAAACAGGTAAAAGATCCCTGGCATGCTGTTGATGATCAGATCGGAAAGATCTTTTTCTTTTTGCAGCAGCGAGGTTTGTTCCCCTTCGTTGGAAACGGATTTATTTTTCTTGCCGGCGATGGGCATACCCGTTAACTGCCACCCCTGGCCCAGTGGATAATCCAGCAAAACGGGAGTGACCATCCAGCGGATCACACTGCTTTCCGCAGGCGCTTTGTCGACGACCAGGTCAAACAATTCCGGAAATCCTTTTCTCCGGATGTCGTCGGGTTGAAATGGCGGGTTGTTGCTGAGACGGGAAAAAATATCGTTGATGTTTGTTTCGCGTATGTCGGAAATGGAGTAGTAGTAAAGCAGCTCAGTAAATTTCCTGCAGGCAGATAGTACACAGCCTTCTCCATCCGTTTTAACCAGGTAGGGTGCCGTCAAGGGAGCCTGGCTACGGCGGTTTTCAGAAATGGATTTTTTTGAATCGGAGCTACTGAACATGGTACGGTACTTTCAATCCGTCATTCAACACATCCTCTTGTTATCTCTATGAAGACCATCTCACATAGTAAAGGAAGGTTGCGAAAATACTAATAGTAATCGGAATTTACGCGATTGATCTAAAGTTTTACCTGGTCAATTGGTAAACGTGGATAAGGAGAATCTATTATGATGTTGGGTAAATAACAAAACCTACATAATTACCCTTAGTCGGCGCTTCTTTTACTTGCCCGCAGCAGCATCTGTCTTCTTCCATTTCGACAGGATATTGCATTTGCTGTAGTCGCCATCGATCAGCACATAGTAAGTAGACAAATGGGAATTAAACCATTTTTGCAGGGCATCGTTTTTCTTTTCCTCGAGTGCCCGCTGTGCAATCTTATTATAATCGTCCCGCAGGTTTTCACGATGTGGCTCTGATTTCGAAATCAGTTCAACAATCCTTACTCCTTTTTTTCCCCTGTCGTCTGTGAACATGGTTGGCTTGGAGATGTCGCCCGCTTTCAGGTTGGAATTTTTCAGCAGGAGCACGAGGTCTTTATCAAGCTGATCGATGGTGAGGAAGGTAGATCCGTCCCGGCCCAACATCCGGCCCGCCGTGAATTTCGCGTTGTCGTCGTCGCTGTACTTGGCCACTGCTTCGCCAAAACCAATGGAGCCTGAAAGAATTTTTTCGCGGACACTGTCAAGCTTGGCCACTGCTTCCTGGGCTTCTACATCCGTGATCTGCGGAATACGGAGGATATGCCTGATCGTTATATCATCTCCATTCCTGCTTACCAGCTGGATGATGTGGTAACCAAATTTGGATTTTACAACAGGAGAGATCTGTCCCTCTTTAAGACGAAACGCTGCTGAGAAAAACGCAGGGTCCCATTGTTTGTCGTTCCGGTTGAGCTCATAAACACCACCCTTGTCCTTGCTCCCGGGGTCATCAGAATACAGGCTGGCCAGTGTTTCAAATTTCCTGGTACCTGACTCGACCTGCTTTTTGAAACCGTTCAATTCGTCAATCGCCAGCACCTCGATATCACGGCTGGCCTTGGGATAAACAACAATTTGCCCGATCTGCAACTCGGACTCATAAAACTGCAGTTTGTCCTTGGGGATTTTTTCGTAAAATTCCTTTACTTCCGTTGGAGTGACCCGGATGCCTTCTACAATTTTATTGCGCATGCCCGTTGCAAGTCTTCCCTCGCGGATGGGCTCACGAAAATATTCCTTGAGCTGGTAGATGGATTGACCGGAAATCTGTTCCAGTGCTTCTTTGCTGCCATATTGCTGGATAAAGTAGCGGAGTTTTTGATCGATCTCTGCTTCCACTTCTTCATCCGTTACGGGAATGGAGTCTTTCTCTGCCTGAAGCACCAGGGCTTTCTGGGTAAGCATTCCGTCCAGGATATTACATTCATCCTGCGCCTGACCACCCTGTCGCACGATATCTGCATTTGCAATCTCTAATTCAGATTTCAGCACAATCTTATCGCCGACGATTCCCACAATTTTATCCGCCACCACCTTCTGCTGGGAGAAGCCGGAGAACGTGGCAAAAAACAGCAAACCCAAAAGCAATTGTTTCATAGCACAGTAAAATAAAAATAACTGATCCAAAAATAGCCCGCCCGGGGGAATCCGGACCTCGTTTTAACAAAAGATTCAACCATTGGCGGCCAGTTGCGCCGGGTTTCGGTCAGCGAATCCGGAAAACGCCCTATAAAGTACGTTTTATTTCTTCCTCTTCGTATGCTTCCACGATGTCGCCTACCTTGATATCATTGTAGTTTTTGATGGTCAATCCGCATTCCATGCCGGAAACCACTTCTTTTGCATCGTCTTTAAACCGTTTGAGCGAAGCCAGTTCTGCCGTGGCTCCTTCTCCCGTGGGGTAAATCACGATGCCATCCCGTACCAGGCGAACCTTGGCGTTGCGGTTGATCTTTCCATCCAGCACATAACAACCGGCTACCGTGGCCTTGTCGAATTTGAAAACATTGCGCACTTCCAGGTTGGCGATGATCTTTTCCTGGATCTTGGGTTCCAGCATCCCTTCCATGGCACTCTTGATCTCTTCAATGGCATTGTAGATGATGGAGTATGTCTTTATTTCCACCCCCTCATTTTCGGCCAGTTTGG
>DATJYH010000092.1:0-4494 GCA_035499675.1 Puia sp. | reverse complement strand
TCGATCTGGGGTCCCGTTTCCGCGAACCAAAGCCCGCCGAACCGGTAACGCATCAGGAGTGGCACGCTGATCGTTTTAATTTTTCGTTCCACCTCGCCTCCTGTAAAGAGCCTGTCGAGTGTTGTATCGCCGGTAGGGTAGGGTGTTATGTGACCTGCACCCATCGCCGCTTTTGGAATGGCTTCCGGGTGAAAATAAAAACGATCGCTCAGTTTCAGGTTGAAGTACAGGGCGAGCCCCAATCCAAAACGGTATTGGGAGGCATTGTTGATAAGATTACAGAGGGTAGGACTCACCGCCAGCCCGAATTCCAGTTTGTCGGTATTGAGTTTGTCGCCGAAAAGTATCGAAATCAATACCTGCGACCTACCGGGCAGGGAAAGGATGGCGAGGGAGAGGATTAGGAGCGCTTTTTTCATGATCAACTCGACGATTTTTTAAGTTGACAGATGACAGTTGACAGATTTTGTTCACCCATCCATTATTTGATTCGGCAGCCAGCTGGTGCCTTTCCATCATCGTTTATTGATAATCGTTATTGGGCTACTGCCAGCAATTACGCCAGTATATTTTCGTTTTGACCGGCTATTGATCAAAACTGATTTGCCAACGATATGTTCTGTCAACTATTAACTGTCATCTTGCTACTTATCCTGCACACTTTCCCAAATCCTCTCCATATCCGGGTTGAGGATAATGTCCGTACGGCGGTTCCTGGCTCTTCCGTCGGCTGTGCCGTTATCGGCCACCGGGTTGTATTTACCCTTTCCGGCTGCAGTGAGACGTGAGGGTTCCACCTTGTATTCATGTTCCAGGATTCGCACCACGCCATTTGCACGCTCTGTGCTTAGAGACCAGTTGTCGCTTCCACCCTTGAACTTTGCATTGTCGGTATTGCCGAGTACAATCACTTTGAGCTTTGGATAGTCATTCAATACCGAAGCCAGGCTGGCCAGTGCTTTTTTCCCTTTTTCACCCAGGGCGGCACTACCCGTTTTGTAGAGCAGGCTTTCCTCCAGGCTTACGTATACCAACCCCTTTTGATAATATACTTCCACACCCTTGTTCTGGAAGTCGATCATAGCATCTACTATTTTAGCTTCCACCTTTTGCAGGGTATTGTATTGTTCCTGCAGCATATCACGCAGGGCATGGTATTTTCTTTCGGTTTCCTGGCAACTGGTTTTGTACGCGGCATATTCGCTCGTCATGGAGCTATTGGCACTGGTAAGATCTGACACCTGTTTTTTCAGGCCATTGACCGTGTTCGTCAGGTCGTTTACATTGCTGGTAAGTTGGCTGTTCTGTGTCTTCAATTGATCGATTTCCGTCTGTGCGGCCTGTAATTTTTTGTTGGTTCCGCAGGCAGCCAGTAGCATCAGGCCCGCAATGGCTGATAGAATGGTTAATTTTTGTAACATGACTGATATTTTTAGTGTGAATAGAGAAATAGATCAGCAGCGTTCCCGCTATCCTTTTTTCTCCTGCATTTTTTGTTTGATAGCGGCCTGCATAGCTTCCTTGTTCTTTTCAAAGAGGACGTATTGATCCGGGCTGAGGATACCCTTCATGGCCTTGTCCTCATCCGTGGAAGTCGATTTCAGCTTTTGGCATCCCGCATCTTGGCCAGTTTTCGCTGATCGTCCTGTAATTTATTCATATCTGCCATCATCTGGGTGGTGGACTGCAGATTTAACCGGTAAACCTGGGGTACCTGCTGGTCGGTAAGGTCCAGCTGGGTCTTCATCATTTTGTTCTGCAGGTCGGCCATTTGTTCCAACTGTTGTTGGCCGAACAGTTTCTGCTGATCGGGGGTGAGCATGGGCTGCAAACCGGTATTTCTTTTTTTCACGACGGCCATGACCTGATGGCAGAGGGCTGACCCCTTAAAGCTGGTATCCTGTTTGGCCTTTTGTGCCGGCTGCAACAGTGAATTGGTGGCTGTTTTGTTCAAAGCAAGCACATCGCTTTTCTGTTAGTCGGTCAGTTGCAGGTAGCTCATACTGTCGGTCATGGCCTGGGCCATTTTATCGACCGCCTGTTGCTGGGCATTTCCATTCAACGCAAAGAAGGAGAGGAGGACGCCCATGGTCAACGAGACAATAAGTACCGTGTTTTTCTGTATTGCATAGTGCTAAGGTTTAATGATGCTGATATATGTTTTAATTTTACTACAAAGGACAGGGGGAGGCTCAACCCCCCATGAATCCTGGTATGGGCCATGAAGCAGGATGAGGATGGCAAGGGAATGAGTATTTGTAGCATCAGGATAAGGATATTTTTGGGTCGGACGCATAACTCATTCGGGTTCTCCATAAGTATCGAAGCGGGTTGCCGGAAAATAATCTGACACTGCAACCCGTATTCATTGGAAGCGGCTCTTTATCCACGGCTGATCTATGTGGATAGTCAGCACGGGTTACCTGGATACTTTATCAATCTTTGCCCTGATATACCGGGCATACTGGTTGTGTTTGTCGGCTCCCATGATCACATCCAACTGGGCCCAGCGTGCATCGGCTACTGCCTTGGCATATTTCTGTTTGGTGTCGTTGCTTTTTCCATAGCGGTCGATGCGGTCCAGTGTGCTCAGGAAACAGATGTTGACATTGTCGATGTCATCCATCTGGGTTTGTGTCATACCGAGGGAGTCTTTCAGGTATTTCCGGTTATCGGCCCTGAATTCCTTCTCCTTCATGATCTTTTCTTCCTTTGTAAGATCGTTCCATTTTTGTGCGTTGGTTGCATGGGAAAAAGCAGGCAGGCTGCGACGATGAGCATTGATGTTTTCATTTTTTATTTACGGCGGCCATGGAATCCTCCTCCGCCCGGCCGGGCGTTCTGGAATCGCTGGGTATTCTGCTGCCCCCGTTGCCTGGCATTTTCCGTGCTGCTCAGTCCGCCGGGTGCAGAAGTGCTGTGCGACTGACTCCAGCCTCCATTGCTGAACTGGCTCCAGCTTCCATTGGAATTTTTCTTGTACACGTTCCCGTCGTGCCCTGCATATACATTATTGTTATTGCCATGCACCACCGTACCATTGGATCCGGTATGGACCATGCCTGATTGCCCGGTGGAAGTGCGATAGCCCGCCGTTGTTCCATTGGCCGTGGTTACATGACCTGTTTGCGCCCACTGGTTCCCCCGGCTGGCCACGGAACTGCCCCACTGTCCATAGGCGTTATGTCCCTGCTGGGTATGTGCATAGCCACCCGTCCAGGGATTGTAGGAGCTGGCTGCAGTCCTTCCGCCGTAGGGCCCCTGTACCGTAGCGGCACGCCCATAGCGACCCGTAGCGGGATTGTACCAGGCGCTGCTGCGCGCCATGCCATAAGGGCCATAGGCTACCCGTCCTCCCGCAAAACCTCCCGTCCAGGGATTGTACACCACCCCGGCCCCATAAGCGCATGGCCATGGACGGTAGACGGGATAGGCAAAGCCTGGTCTCCAATAGAAATAGGGTGGGTGATAGAAGCCCGTGCCATAGGCAATACAGGCACCCACCGCCGCACCGAGGATAAACATGCCAAAATACCCTGCCGCTGCACTGCTTTCCACGGTGGTTGATGTGGCATTGGTTTGTGTTACATAGGTTACATTGTACACAGGTGAACTGGGCGGAATGGTATAGATCTCTTTGGGAACAGCATCACAGGTCTTCCAGGGACCGTTGGGGGAGGTAGACATAAACCAAACCGCCTGGAAACAGAGATAGTAGAGGTCGCCATCTTTGATGATCTTTTCCTGCGTATTGCTGGCGTATTGCAGGTCGGTTTTCTCAATCGGTTCAAACTTCGGTTGTCCATCGTAGGTAACTTTTACCTTGGACTCCACCTCGGCCTTGTTTACAATGGCCGTTTGCGGGATCTCCGCCAGCATCACGGCATCGGAAGCCTCCACAGTTCCGGGAACGGAGGCCAGCACATGCGCCTTGGGCGAACTGGAGGGAATATGGGCAAAATTCCCGGGGAGGTGGTCGCCTGCATATGCCCAGGGTCCGCTGAAGGATTTGGCGCTGAACCAGCGGCCCGACAGCAACACGTAAAAAGTATTGGTTGTATTGTCCACAAAAATATCGTTGTCGGTATTGCTGATGTAAAGCAGGCTGGTATTGCTGATCCGGCTATACACGGGTGCTCCCCTCAGGAGAATCAACTCCGCCGGCACTTTGCTATAAAAAACCTGTGGTACCGCACCGGATGGGGGCGGAGGGGGAACAAATTTTTTTACATCGTCAAAATTTTGCCCACTGGGGAGTTTGCTCATATCCCTGGGCAGGGTTTGTGTAGCCTTCCAGGGGCCCTTCAGCATACCTGCAGTAAGCCACCCGGTGTTGGAGAGGAGATAATAATTTTTTTTCTTTTTGTCGTAAAAGAGATCCCAATTGCTGTTGACCACAAATTCCATATCCAGTTTTTCACTTGGCGCCAATACCGAATCGCCCTCTACAATCAGCAGGATGGCAGGATTGCTGCTGTAAAAAATAGGAGGGGG
>DATJYH010000091.1:0-2843 GCA_035499675.1 Puia sp. | reverse complement strand
GGTGGCCCATGGCAACCTTGACAACATCAAACATGTGCCCAACTGGGTTCCCGTTGCCTGTTTTACTTCAATCGCCATCGGCACCATGAGCGGGGGCTGGCGGATCGTCAAGACCATGGGTACGCGCATTACCAAGGTTACACCAATGGAAGGAATGTGTGCAGAAACGGCCGGCGCACTAACCCTGTTCCTGACGGAAAAGCTGGGCATCCCGGTGAGCACGACGCACACCATAACGGGTGCAATCATTGGTGTAGGCGCGACCAAGCGCGTGTCGGCGGTACGCTGGGGCGTTACCATCAACCTGCTCTGGGCCTGGATCCTCACCATTCCTGTGAGCGCAATGCTCGCAGCGATCGTATATTTTATTTTTACATTATTTTATCCCGGTTGACGGCGACTGCCGGTGGTCGGAGATCCGCATTGGCAATATCTTATGAGGATGCCTGCACGACCGATGATCCTTTTTTCTATTTGGTCAATCTTTACTACTTTGCCTGCCGATAAAATCAAGCCATGAAAGGAATCATATTGGCCGGGGGATCAGGAACACGCCTGTATCCCATCACCTATGCGATCAGCAAGCAGATCATGCCGGTATATGATAAACCGATGATATATTATCCGCTGTCTACCCTCATGCTGGCAGGCATTCACGAAATACTAATCATCTCCACACCGCATGACCTGCCTTTTTTTAAGAAATTATTCGGCGATGGGAAACAGCTGGGGCTTTCTTTTACTTATGCCGAACAGTCAAAGCCCAACGGGTTGGCACAGGCTTTTGTGATCGGCGAATCTTTTATCGGGAAAGACAGTGTGGCGCTGGTATTGGGAGATAATATTTTTTATGGATCAGGGCTGGGCGAACAACTGGAAAAAAACACCAACCCCGACGGAGGCCTGGTATATGCTTACCACGTAAGTGATCCGGAACGTTATGGTGTCGTGGAGTTCGACAAAAACATGCAGGCGGTTTCTATTGAAGAAAAGCCCCGGCAGCCCAAAAGCAACTATGCGGTTCCGGGTCTATATTTCTATGACAACGAGGTGGTGGGCATTGCAAAAAATTTACGGCCGAGCGCCCGCGGTGAATACGAGATCACTGATGTGAACAAAGAATATCTGCGAAGGGGAAAGCTAAAAGTATCCATTATGGACCGGGGCACGGCCTGGCTCGATACCGGCACCTTCGATTCCCTGATGCAGGCCGCGATGTTTGTACAGGTCATTGAACAGCGGCAGGGTATCAAGATCGCATGCATCGAGGAAATCGCTTACCGGAAGAAGTTCATCAGCCGGGAACAGGTGGAAATCATGGCGCAACCTTTGTTGAAAAGCGGGTATGGAGAATACCTCATCAATGTCATCAACCAATAACCTCTCTTTTTCATGGCAGAAAAAATCCTTGTGACAGGCGGATGTGGCTATATCGGGTCCCATACCATTGTGGACCTTGTGGAAAACGGATTTGATGTGATCTCCGTCGACAATAATTCAAGATCCAATCCCCGCATCCTGGAAGGCGTAGAAAAGATCACGGGCAAAAAAATAAAAAATTACAAGGTTGATCTTTGCAATTTCGACGACAGTTTTGCGATCTTTCAGGAAAACCCTGACATCGCGGGCATCATCCATTTCGCGGCTTACAAAGCAGTGGGTGAATCCGTGGAACAACCGCTGATGTATTTTGAAAACAACCTGCTGTCGCTGATCAACCTGCTCAAATGCGTACAGGAATTCAACATACCCTATTTTGTATTTTCTTCGTCCTGTACCGTGTACGGCAACCCCAGTGAAATCCCGGTCACCGAACTTACGCCGCCCAAACCGGCTGAGTCGCCCTACGGTTACACCAAGCAAATGGGAGAGCAGATCATCAACGAATTCTCCAAGGCTGTCGACGCCAAATGCCTCCTCCTGCGTTATTTCAATCCGGTCGGTGCACACCCCAGCGCCCTGATTGGGGAGCTACCCGTCGGCAGGCCTTCCAACCTGGTGCCCGCCATTACCCAAACAGCCATCGGCAAACTGAACCAGATGCAGGTACATGGGGACGACTACCCTACCCGCGATGGTTCCTGCATCCGCGATTATGTTCATGTTTGTGACATCGCCCATGCACATACGCTGGGACTGAAGTTCCTGATGAATAAAAAGAGCAGCAAAAAATGTGAAGTGTTTAACCTGGGCACGGGAGCGGGCGTGACCGTACTGGAGGCCATTGCCGCCTTCGAAAAAGTCAGCGGGATGAAATTAAACTATATCATCGGCCCCCGCCGGCCAGGCGATGTGGTGGCCATTTATGCCAACAACGATCTCGCCAAAAAACAACTCGGATGGACACCGCAATTCCCGCTCGATGAAATGATGGCAACCGCCTGGAAGTGGGAGCAAAAACTGAAGATGGATGAAAAGTTTTACAACGGGAAGTTTTCGGAGCTGAATTGAGGATGAAACGACAGTTAACGATTGACAGACGACAGGCCCTGGCGGGTAGTAATACATTTTATCGATTTGTACGCATAAAAGTTGAACCGGGATTTGGAATAAACAAAGCCGGAAATCAGTTATCTTTTTTGATGCAGCGTCGGTAAACTGTCCGCTGTCAACGGTCGACTTCTTTTTGCTCCCGGGACCGCAAATCTCAAAACTTCTCCTTTACTTTGCTACTCGAAAATACAGGCCGGGAGGCCTTATATTGCATTTACATCTAATCACCGACACATGTTACAGGACATTCAGGTTACGGGACAGAAAGATACGCGCAGCGGTTTTGGAGACGGGATACTGGAACTGGCCCGGAAAAACGAACGTGTGGTGGCACTCACCGCAGACCTGGC
>DATJYH010000090.1:0-3733 GCA_035499675.1 Puia sp. | reverse complement strand
CAGGGGGAAATTCAAACTCTCAGATTCCATCGAAATCAGGAATGAATTCAAAAGCATTGCAGATGGCAGCCCGTTCAGCCTGAGCCCAACCGACGACAGCGAATTTGAGTTGTACAAACATACAGGTGAGAAACGAACCATCGACAGCCTGGTTTACCTGATGATCACGGTAAGCAGCAACCTGGCCACCAACCTGCTGATCGACCTGGTGGGCGCGAAAAATGTTATGCATACCATGCGCAAAATGGGTGCTAAAGACATCCTTGTACTGCGTGGGGTGGAGGACCAAAAGGCCTTTGACCGGTGCATGAACAATAAAGTGACGGCCTTTGATCTCATGCTGATCTTTGATAAAATGGCGCGTGAAAAGCTGGTCAGCCGCGAAGCATCCGAAGCCATGATCCGCATCCTCATGGACCAGCATTTTAGCGAGGTCATCCCCGCCCGGTTGCCTTCAAACGTAAATGTGGCACATAAGACCGGATCTATAACCGGTGTACACCACGATTCGGGGATCGTATTCCTGCCCGACGGACGAAAATATGTATTGGTTATTCTCTCTAAAAATCTTGAAAACGAGGAGCTGGCCGTGAAGGCCATGGCGGAGGTTTCTGAAATGTTCTATAAATATCTCAACCCTTAGTTCCGGGCTACATCGCGGATGCTTTGTCGATTAATAAAGCTTCCTGTTCCCCTGCTGCTTCCATCTTTCAAATACCCTGATGGCTTCAGTTCTCCCGAGAGGAACCATTTTAAGTGACCTTGCGTCCGCAGCGCATTTCAGTTCATCGTAGATAAACGCGTCGCTAAAACCAATAGACGCGGCATCATGCTGCGTATTGGCAAAATAAACGGTCGGTATGCGTGACCAATAGATGGCCCCCAGGCACATGGGGCAGGGTTCGCAGGAACTGAAAATCTCGCAGTCGTGCAGGTGAAAACTACCGAGGTTCCTGCAGGCTTCGCGGATTGCCACTACTTCTGCATGGGCGGTCGGGTCATTGGTTGTCAGTACCTGGTTCCATCCCCGGCCAACGATCCCGTCATTGCGGACAATCACGCAGCCAAAAGGACCACCCTGTTCCCGCTCCATACCCAACTCGGAAAGCCGGATCGCCTCCCGCATAAATTGTTCTTCCCTGGTAGTCATCCTTTTTTTTTCAAAATTACCAATATAAAAAATGATGCTGCGATGCAGTCTGGTTTTGAAATCGCTTTTCCCTTCATGCCATTTAATAAAAATAAAAATCCTGCAAAGTATGCAGGATTCCTACAGTATCATATTTGCGTCCGTTGAATCAGGCTCTCTGGCGTGCAGCGGGTTTTCGCTTTGATTTCCGAAGAGCGGTCTGGATCGCCTTACGCAGGTTATCATAAGTGGGCTTGCCTTTCAACGCTTCACCATTCACAAAAAAAGCCGGCACATTGGTAACCCCCCGCTCCATACCCTCGCGCAGGTCGCCCTGCACCTGCCAGCCATAGGTGGCGTTGACGAGTTCATCCAGGAATCGTTTGTTGCTGATACCTGCTTCCCTGGAATGGAGTTTCAAACTGGTGGTACCCAGGTTGTGCCTGTTGTGGAAGAGAATATTATGCATCTCCCAGAATTTTCCTACCTGCGCGGCGGCCACAGCGGCTTCACCAGCCTTGAGACTGCGCTGGTGAATTTTGGTCAATGGAAAATGACGGAAATTAAACCTCACCTTTCCCTCGAATTCTTCCAGTAGCTGCTTCACCACCTCATGTGCTCTGGCACAGTCTTCGTTCTCATACTCCCCGAATTCAACCAGGGTAACCGGGGCATTCGTGTTACCAACGAATACGTCCTTTGGTTCGATGATCTCAACGATCTCTTTCTTAAATGCCATGATAATTACTCCTTTTATTTTCCTTTAGTATTTGTATAACAAATCCTGTCAAACAAGGTTCTATATAAAATGTAAAGCCACCGGGTTCCGGTGGCAGGCTGTAAAGCTAGTTAATTTTTGCCGGTTTTTACACATTTTCCGGGTCGGATCATACCGACCAGGCTCAGAAATCATGATATCTTAACATTCCTTTAAGAAGCCGTCTTTTCTTTACCCGCTGATGCAGAGGATTTTGTGGAGGCTTCATTTCGGAAAACGACCACCCCGTCAAACACATCTACCAGGACCGGGCGGGATTTATCGATATCGCCCGCCAGTATCCTTTTACTCAACTGGTTTACTATTTCTTTCTGAATCAGCCTCTTGAGCGGCCTTGCGCCAAACTGTGGGTCATAGCCGTTTTCTGCCAGGTAGTCCAGCGCATATTCACTGAACTGGAGATCGATGCCATTTTTTGCCACGAGCGCTTTGAGATTGTCGAGCTGGATCTTGATGATCCCCTTGATATCGGCCCGCAGCAGGGGTTGAAACATGATGATCTCGTCAATGCGATTCAGGAATTCCGGTCTGATGGTCTGCTTTAGCAGATTCATTACTTCCACTTTGGTGCGTTCCACCACATCTTCGCGGTTCTTTTCCGTAACATCCTCAAAGGCTGCCTGTATCAGGTGGCTTCCGATATTGCTGGTCATGATGATGATGGTATTTTTGAAATTGACCACACGTCCTTTGTTATCAGTCAGCCTTCCGTCGTCCAACACCTGCAGCAACACATTGAATACATCAGGATGGGCTTTTTCAATTTCATCGAGTAACACCACGCTATAGGGTTTTCGCCGAACGGCTTCGGTCAGTTGACCGCCTTCTTCGTATCCCACATATCCGGGAGGCGCGCCCACCAGCCTGCTCACAGTATGTTTTTCCTGGTACTCGCTCATGTCAATCCTTGTCATCATGCTTTCATCGTCAAACAGGAATTCCGCGAGGGCCTTGGCCAGTTCGGTCTTACCAACACCGGTGGTACCAAGAAAGATAAAGGAACCGATCGGCCTTTTGGGATCCTGCAATCCTGCACGGCTCCGCCGGATGGCGTCTGCCACCGCGGCGATGGCTTCATCCTGGCCCACCACTCTTTTATGCAATTCGGCTTCCAGGTTCAGTAATTTTTCCCGCTCCGTTTGCAGCATCCGGGATACCGGTATACCCGTCATCTTAGCCACGGCCTCGGCAATGTCCTCCGCATCCACTTCTTCCTTCAGCAGGCGCTTTTCGCCGGCTTCGGCCAGTTGCCTGGAGTACTCCGCGATGATCCTTTCCTGCTCCTTCATTTTTCCGTAACGAATCTCGGCTACCCTGCCATAGTCACCTTCACGTTCTGCTTTTTCCGCAGCCAGTTTCAGGGATTCTATTTCCGACTTGGCGCTCTGGACTTTTTCCACCAGTTCTTTTTCCTGTTTCCATTTTGCCTTGAGCGTATCCCGCGTAACACTGAGGTTGCTGATTTCCACATTAAGTTCTTTCAGCTTGTCCTCATCGTTTTCCCTTTTGATGGCTTCCCTTTCAATTTCAAGCTGGCGTATCTGTCTTTCCAGCTGGTCCAGTTCTTCGGGCATGGAATTCATTTCCAGTCGCAGTTTGGCAGCCGATTCATCGATCAGGTCAATAGCCTTATCAGGCAGGAAACGGTCGGTAATATACCTGTGCGACAATTCCACAGCTGCAATGATCGCTTCGTCCTTGATCCGCACGTGATGGTGGGTTTCATACCGGTCCTTTAGTCCGCGCAGAATGGAAATGGCATCTTCCTCACTGGGCTCATCGATCAGCACTTTCTGGAAACGACGCTCAAGCGCCTTATCCTTTTC
>DATJYH010000089.1:0-4061 GCA_035499675.1 Puia sp. | reverse complement strand
TTCTACCGGGTATTGAAAAGCAAGGAATAGTCCCTCCCTGGCACGGTCTTCCGGCGAAAGTTCCAGCAGATCCTTTCCCAGGTATTCCACGGAACCCCCGGTTACTTCATAATTTTCCCTGCCAGCAAGTACGGATGCAAGCGTACTTTTCCCGGAACCATTGGGTCCCATGATGGCGTGTACTTCACCGGCGCGGATGTCAAGGTCAATACCGTGCAGGATTTCTCTTTCCTCAATGCCTGCCTTTAAATTGCGAATGTGTAACATGATGGGTTGATTTGCGGAGGAAAAATGTGTTCGGTTATTCAGCCTGCACAACGGTTGTAGTATGCGGGCCCTTCATTTTTCGTCCTCTTCTCTTTGTATACTTTTTTATTTTTTAAAAATGTGTTTTATCCTACGCTGCCCTCCAGGCTGATGGCGAGTAGCTTTCTCGCCTCTACCGCGAATTCCATGGGCAGCTGGTTCATGACTTCATTGGCAAATCCGTTGATGATGAGTGCCACGGCCGTTTCCGTATCGATGCCCCGCTGGTTGCAATAAAAGATCTGGTCCTCGCCGATTTTGGACGTGGTAGCCTCGTGCTCCACGATGGCGGAATTGTTTTTTACTTCTATATACGGGAAAGTGTGCGCACCACATCTGTCTCCCAGCAACAGGGAATCGCACTGTGAGAAATTGCGTGCATTTTCCGCTTTCCGGTTGACATGTACCAATCCCCGATAGCTGTTGTTGCTGACACCCGCCGATATACCCTTCGACACGATCCGGCTCCTGGTATTCTTTCCAAGATGCATCATTTTGGTACCCGTATCCGCCTGTTGATGATGATTGGTTACCGCCACGGAATAAAACTCACCCGTGGAGTGATCTCCCTTCAGAATAACGCTGGGGTATTTCCAGGTAATGGCCGAACCTGTTTCCACCTGGGTCCAGGAAATTTTGGAATGAGCACCCAGGCAGATACCGCGCTTGGTGACAAAATTGTAGATACCGCCCTTTCCCTCCTTGTCGCCGGGATACCAGTTCTGAACGGTGGAATATTTGATTTCGGCTCTTTCCTGGGCTACCAGTTCCACCACGGCAGCATGTAGCTGATTTTCGTCCCTCATCGGCGCTGTACAGCCTTCCAGGTAGCTTACGTAGCTGCCTTCTTCTGCAACAATCAGCGTGCGTTCAAACTGTCCGGTGTTTTCGGCGTTGATCCTGAAATAAGTTGACAATTCCATCGGGCACCGGACCCCCTTCGGAATATAGCAGAACGACCCATCGCTGAAGACGGCGGCGTTGAGGGCGGCAAAATAATTGTCGGTAGAGGGCACCACGGATCCGAGGTATTTTCTGACCAGTTCCGGGTGTTCCTGTATGGCTTCGCTCATGGAACAGAAAATGATCCCCAATCCTGCCAGCTGCTCCTTGAAAGTGGTGGCAATAGATACGCTGTCGATCACAGCATCCACAGCAACGCCGGAAAGTCTTTTTTGCTCATCGAGCGATATGCCCAATTTGTCAAATGTTTTTTTCAGTTCAGGATCTATCTCATCCAGCCCGTTGAGCTTTGCCTTCTTCTTCGGCGCGGAATAGTAAATGATCTCCTGGTAGTTGATGGGAGGGTAGGTGAGGTTGGGCCATGTAGGCTCTTCCATCTTTAACCATTGGCGGTATGCCTTTAACCTCCATTCCAGCATCCAGGCCGGTTCCTTTTTCCGGCCGGAAATAAAACGGATGATATCCTCATTAAGTCCCTTCGGGGCTTCATCTGCCTCAATTTTGCTCACGAAACCGTACTTATAATCACTTAAGACGGTTTGTTCAATGGTGCTGAGGACTTCATTCATGTGATGCCTTTTTAGATTATTTTTGCAACTACAAAATTACAGGTTTATTTATACAAAAAAGTATAAATAGGGGGTTTTGTCAGGTCTCAATGCATTTTTGTCTATCCGCCAATGATCCTCTTCAGACGCCTGCCCCATCTGCCAGTTGTTTGTTAACAAACTCATAAATACTTAGCTGTTAAAGTGTTATAAAAAAGTTATAACTCTCCTGCTGATTAATCTTTGTCTGTCTTTTGCGTTCTATAAGGTAAGAAAACAGTTAAGATCATGAAAAAGCTATTGATTGTAGTATTCGCAGCAAGCCTGGCTATGGGAGCCTCCGCCCAGCGCGTGATACACGGTGTTGTTGGTGGCGGATATGTGCATGCGCGCCCACAGGTGGTAGTTGGTCTGGGGGCTTATGCTCCGTTTTATCCTTATCCGTATTTTGGCTATGGTCTTTACTATCCTTACTACCCTTACTACCCCTACGGTCCATATGGATACCGGCCTTCCAGGATGACCCTGCAGATTGAGGATATTAAAAATGACTATCACGATAAGATCATTTCCGCCAGACACGACAAAACGCTGACACATCAGCAAAGAAAGGAAACGATCCATGCGCTCAAGCAGGAGAGAGACCAGAAAATCGCGGATCTGAAAAAGAACTATTATAAACATTAAAGGACGACGGTCTACTTTGGATTAGGATTGGACAACAAAAAAATCCCGCTTTATGCGGGATTTTTTATGAATGGCTGTATTGTACGGCCAACTTCTTCAATAATAAGGATCGGCCCCTATCTGCTGTTTAATTGTTCAAATGCTTCTTCTCTTTTTGCCCTCAACCCCGCGGCGTGGCCAATCGGCGCTTCCAGGATATCCTTCCTTAACGCGTCCATCGCGCCTTCAATAAACTCATTCACCGGCATACCTCCATGGGTAGCCGACTTATCTTTTCTCCGGTCGTGCCCGAGTTCGGTATCTACCGAAGGCGGGATGATTTCGAATACCTGGATGGGTTTGTTTTTAAGCTGGTGACGGAGGGAAAGCGTAATGGAATGGATCGCGGCCTTGCTGGCGCAATATACCGGCATAAAGGCAATGGGCACAAAGGCCAGACCAGACGATACATTGATAATGGCTGCGTTCCGTTGTGCCGCCAGGTGAGGAACAAAAAGGGAACTCAGGTGGATCGGTGCTACAAGGTTGGTCTCGATCTCCGTATGGATGCGATCCAGGCTGACCTCCCTGGTCATATCGGCCTCCAGCTGCACACCGGCATTGTTGATTAGCATATTGACACCGGGAAATCTCGTGGTAACTTCGCTAAATAGGGATGTTCTTTGCGCCGGATTGGCTACATCACAGACGGTCGTTGCCACACCCGGCAACTCCTTCCTGATGCGTTCCAACCGGTCTTCACGCCTCCCGCATATAATGACCTTGCTGCCACCCAGCAGAAATTGTTCAGCAAATGCCCGCCCGATTCCCGAAGTACCGCCGGTAATGAGGACCGTGTTCCCTGAAATTTTCATGATGACCTGGTATTTATTATGATCATGGTGATGAAGATGCTATCGGGATTATGGTACAACGGATTCTGTTACCGATTGTTCATACAAATTCTGAATTTGCCGGAAACTGGTTGCAGCCACCTATTGCAGATGGATCAGCCTGCCCGAGCTGGTGATCAGGCTGTCAACGCTGGTCGGGCTGCCCTCGTAGTAAACATTTCCCCGGTATACCACGCTGGCCTGCAGGGTGCCCGAAACATTCACGTAACTATCGCGTACACTTTTTTGGTCAATCGAAACATTGGTGGAAGGAAGGCCCGACAGATCAACCGATCCCGCATCGGCGCAATAAATAAAGGCATTGTACGCCGAGCCCGATACCTTGATGCTGGCATTGGCGTTGCGTACAATTGCCGTCAGGTCCTGGCTGTTTACCCGTATGTTAACAGCCCCCGTGCCGGACCAGGAATCAACCGTAAACTGCGGTGCATACAGCGTATTGGTTGAACTGATGTTTCCCGCCCCGTAATACGTAACATACCGGAGAAGGTTTTCCGACACAAATACACTGATTTCATACCCGGGACTTCTCAACCAGTTACAACCGTTCCTGTCCCGGATGGTCAGCGTACTGTCGCTCACATCCGTCTGAATACCCGCCATCAGGTTTTTATCGCCGGATATACTGACGGTCTGGACAGTGTCCTGTGTCAATACCAGGTTG
>DATJYH010000088.1:0-2066 GCA_035499675.1 Puia sp. | reverse complement strand
TTTTCCACCGGCTCTCGGACCGATCTTCTTCTTACCGGCTTTGTGAATCTTGAATTTCGGCGAAGCTACCCTTCTGTTGTCCAGTCCGAAAATACCTTCTACGATCCCATCCAGTTCCGAAGGTATTTTGATATCGCCCTTGCGCCCCCTGAACGTATGACCATCGGCTTTTTTATAATTGGCAAGGTCTACTTTAAATGCCTGTTCCATTTGTGCGATGGTGCCCCGAAGTTCAATGGCCCTTTTGGCTTTTTCAACTTTTACGGTGCTGAGTCCCGCGTGGTGTGCATAGTCTTCCACCAGGCTGATGTCATTGTCGGACGAGCCATATTTTTTTTCAAATTCCTCATGCGTCATGGGACGGAATTTCTCGTACACGGCGGGGTTCAATAAATCCGGCAAGGCCGCAGCCGGTCGTAGTTTGATGGTGATGTTGACCAGTTCTTTTTTGTCAAGCCCGGCCATTTTTTTAGCATCAGGAGCCGGCTTTTCACTTCCTTTGAGTGATACATGTTTTGCAAATTGTGTTTTCATGTTTTTCGTTTTTTGCCTACTCTAAAACCCGTTTTCGGCTTACCGTTTTTTTATAATGGAGATGGAGCATCTGAAAAGCATCCTTTGGTCATGGAAAAATAACCAGACCTGTTGAAAGTCATAACGCCAGGTCATCTCAGCCAGTTTTTACAACATTCCTTTCAATGCTACTGCAGGATATCAAATACGAGGATAGGATCCGGGGTGGGGTAACGTTCCCGCGCGGTGCGGTTATCGATTAAAAAATCAGAGCGGTAAATTTATACACAGGGTCTTTTCAAATGAAAATCGAACGAAGTGAAAGCCTGTACGCCTGTTCGAAGAAGCCTATAAAAATACAAAATTCCAGCAAGGAAAGATATTTATTGCCGGCAAAAAATCTCTTAATTCAATCGGCCGGGCATCCATGATTCACTGGATTCCCACATAGCTTTCATCCTTGTAATGTTATAAAGGAAACTCCATTTACAAATTTCCGGGAACACCTGCTAAGTTAGGAAAGTTCTGATCTTGGCAAATACCACGATAAGGGTATTGTAAAGAGGACTGTGAGGAGAATCAGTTAAATCCGGCCTGCAGATAGCGGTCAAGCAAGGCAGTACTGTCGATCGTCACTACATAAATATCCTTACCCGTTTTACAGGAACAGGAACTGCAGGCATCCTTTTCCGCATCCAGTTTAATATACAGGGAGGCCCGGTAAAGGTTTAGTGAGTCCAGATAATGAGCCACATTGATCAGGGTCAGGCTATCGTTCAGCGCAGCAGGCCAGGGGTCGGCACAATAGGTTTGATGATGGGAAATCGTAATATACCGTGCATTAGAAAACGAAGGGGTGTTTTTAGAACAGGCAGCCATCACCATCTCGATCATCAGCACGGTAAACAGGATTCTCATCATACCGGTTTGACCCTTTATGCCCGCTGTTCGTTGCATGGTTGCCGGTCCTTTTTCGGGATCACTCCCATCGGTCCACACAAACGCAGGTTATTTGCAGTCGGTCTTATTATTATTGCCCGCTTTAAGCCATCAGAAATTGAAACCCATGCGGAATCCCACATAGGATATCTTGCCGCCACTCAGTTGCACGGTCTCATATCGCGCAGCAAATTCCAGCACGCCCAGGTTCACGCCCACAGAAGGAGCGTAGGTAAATCCGCCGTATGAGTTCACGGTAACATGATTGTTTTGATCTTCATAAAAGTTTTTGAAGTCAGAATAGCCAAGTTCGCCCATGATAAAAAGATGGGGCAGGATCATGTATTTGTAGCCGGCTTTGACGGGGATCTGTACACCAGTTTTGAGATCATTGTTTTCAACGTTCTGGGATACGAACGGGATGCCGCCGGCGGTAAGGGTTGCAAAACCGGGTCCTGCATGAATGGAGAAACGTGCGGTAAGTCCGAGCCCCCCTTCAAATGTGTTGTTCATATCTCCAACCGGGATTCCTCCTTCCACACCAAAACCCACACTGATGAATTTGGCGGGTTTCTGTGAGAGGGCCGGCAAAGCCAGGGTTAAAAATCCCGCAA
>DATJYH010000087.1:0-4313 GCA_035499675.1 Puia sp. | reverse complement strand
GGAAATTGATAAGATCAATAAAAAACTGGGTCGCGCATTCATCAAAAAGGGAGTTGAACTGGATATCCTTGCTGATGGATCCCTGGACCTTCCCGATGATCTGCTCGAAAAATTTGATTGGGTAACGGCGTCCATACACAGTGTTTTCAGCAAAGACAATACCGAAAGACTGGTGGCAGCCTGCCGGCACCCGCTGGTATGCTGTATCGGGCACCCCAGTGGCAGACTGATCGGAAAAAGAGAAGCCTACCCCGTAAACTGGGAAAAACTCATGACGGTTGCGGCAGCAACGGGGACGGCACTTGAAATCAATTCCCAGCCCCTGCGTCTTGACCTGAAGGACGATCTGGTAAAATCTGCGATTGAAAAAGGAGTAACGCTTACCATCAGCACCGACGCCCATGCCCTGCCTCAATTTGATTTTATGCAGTTGGGCGTTGCCGTGGCCAGACGCGGGTGGTGCAGCCGGAAAAACATCCTGAATACCGGCCCCTGGAAAGATGTTGAATCGTTCAGGCGGGTCAAGGCCGGCAGGGATCACCCTCAAAATAGTTCCGGGCGCCGATCTGCAGTATCAAAAAAATAAGTTTGATGCATTTGTCCAGCATGCGCCGTTAGCTCCAGGCGATTGTGCCGGTAAGATCTTACTGCGTGTTACCCCCCCTTTTATCTCGGGATTTGGCCTTGATATGACCGGGATCAATAAAAGAGCTGATTCCCGTCGGGGGTGCTACCGGGAGATCAATCACATGACCGACTGACAGAAGTCTTCTTATTCGGCAGGACCGTTATGGTAGCTTTACCAAAAAGCAGCATATGGTACATCGTGAACCCAGCCTACGCTATTTAACACAATTTCGCCCGGAAGTTCCCCTTTATAACAAATGGGAAAAGAAATACGATCAATGCTGTTTTCGCCAGTTTGGCGGAGGCAGAAACGAAATAACGCTCATCCGGAAAACAGTGGCTTCACGGCTCAATTCATCAGCCATCGTCGGTATCCTTGCCAGCAAACTGGGAGGAGAAGACATTCCCAACAACCAGGCGTTACTCATCTTTACCAGCAGGCTCCGGGAAAAACTGTTGCGATATGCTCAGGCCGTACCATCTGCCCGGGAATACTATGAGCGGATACTTGCGCTGATCGACCCGCTTTCCCGGGTCGTCAAACATTATCACGAAAAAGTTGAAGGGGCATTGCAGTACAAGCTGGGAAATTTCCTGACCAACGAAATTCATGACTATCGTTTAACCAGGGTATATAGTGAAGAAATAAATGATGTCCGGAAACTGACCGATCATTATGCCAGGGAAATGCAGTTATATTACCAGTTCATCCAGTCAATGCTGGAAACGGAATGGAATAATTCCGATCCCGGAAATGAGCCTACAGAAGTTGAAAACCTTTTGCTGAAACTTACTTCCTTGATCAAAAGGTCTTTGCTAAATGCTGAAGCAACCGGTTTCCGTCTCGGAAAATGGAGTGCATCCCTGGCAAAAGCTGAAAGACAGGAGCTCTATAATTGAATGAGGACGTGCGGTGGCTGATCGCAAGACATCGGCATACGACAGAAAGAGGCCCCTCTATTTCCCCAACCGATCAAAATATGTCCTGTGAAAGCTGACACATGCGCTCCGTTTTATGGGCGCGACAAAAAAATTTAATTTTCATCATTATAATCATCACCTCATCGTGGCCAGGAAAAAGAAACCCGTTGAACCCTCCGAAATTCCTCTTCCCGGAAAGATACCTCCTGAGTTGACCCCTGATATAAACCCGGATTACCCGGTGGCGCCGGCGGAGGAACCTGAAATTCCGGAAACAACTCCCGAAGTTGCGCCGCCGGCTGAAATACCTGCGCCGGGAAAGCAGGATGAGCGGGAACAATAACTTGGATGACAACGATCATTTACCAACGGACCAAGACATGCTACCTTGCAGTCACTTGAATGGTTTAACAAGGGACGGAGTTTTGGTTATACTGGTAGGAGAAAGGCTGTAATGGACCACTTTTACCAGGCAGGGGCAGGCTAAAAAGCCTGCCCTTTATATTTACCGGAATCGCCGGATCGTATATTTGTTATCATATCTTATGGCCAGGCAAAGCGCGGGAATTCTTTTGTATCGCTTTAGTGAGCAACATGAACTGCAGGTTTTGCTTGTTCATCCGGGCGGACCTTTCTGGAGAAATAAAGACGTGAGTGCCTGGTCCATTCCCAAGGGCGAGCCTGAAGAAGGAGAAGCACTCATGGCCGCCGCTGTCCGCGAGTTCCTGGAAGAAACCGGGAGCGAATTAAACGGGAATTTTATTCAGCTGAAAGCTGTTCAGCAAAAAAACGGGAAAACCGTATCGGCGTGGGCGGTCGAAGGTGACCTTGACGCAGACAATATACGAAGCAATTATTTTGAAATGGAATGGCCCCCCGGCTCCAAAAAAAAGCAATCCTTCCCGGAAATTGACCGGGCAGCCTGGTTTTCCCTTAGCGATGCAGCAACCAGGATCAATCCTGCGCAGGTTTCTTTTTTGCATGAACTGGCTGGTTTGCAAACAGGAAAATGAGCCTGATCCGTCTAAAAACCAAACTGCACTCCCTGGGTAAGGTTATACACAAAATTGGGGACGTAAAGGGGAATTTGGCCCTGATCATATTGAAGCATGAAATTGGTGATCAGGTTCAGTGCGCCCCAGATATGATAACTGATAAGTATATCCGAAGTTATGCGTGGATAACATTTGGTAACAACTGGAAAATGCGGGTTGGGTGGCAAGCCACGATAGGGGGGCGCCAGGGGTTGCTGAATGTTGAGAAAAACATTCACATTGAAATTTTTAGCAAACGTACACATGGCATTCACATAGAAGTTGAACCGGACATTGCTTCTGTATAATTGCCCCTTACTGTTGATTCCCACAGTATCAAACAAATATCTTTTTTCTGCGTCGGAGATGGTATCCAGTTGCCACAGGTTCGCCTTCTTGATCATTTGCCAGTTCTCCAGTTCATACAATAACCCGGCCCCAACTTTTACCCTTGCTATGTGGGTGGGCTTGAAAGCATAGGCAGCATCGATACCCCATTGCCAGCGGTAATTGAGTCCCCGGTTGGCATCAAAGGAATACAGCGAAAATGGTTCGGGGTACAGTCTTTTTTCCACCACTTTCCCCGCAGCCGTATCGTGACTGAATGCGCTGATGGTAGCCATGGCAAAAAACCGGTTGGAGGTGGATGTGGTTTCATACCGGTCAAAATAACTGTTCGCCACCAGTGAATAGTTGGAACGCCTGGTGGAATACATCGCCCCGATGTCGGCCGCCGTAGTCAGGGAGGAAGTGCCGTCCTGCCCCAGGTTGATGGCATACGAAATGGAGCCATTGAACTGATTCGCTGAGAGTGAGTCCATGACCGATTTTTTAAACGGAGTGCCCTGTGCCCGACATTCATGGACGTGAAAGACCGCCACCGCATAGAACAGCAGCATGTACAGGTCAGCGACCCGGATGTTGTTTTTCCGGGTGCGAATATTTACAATGGCTCTGATCACAGTGTCCGCATTGCAGGAGGATCATGATCGATCCCCGGTTCCCTTAAATCTAACCAAAATTTCCAGACTGACTGTCCTGTTCAACAGCATTTTTGGAAGGCAACAGGCGTTTAACTGTTAAGCTGTCAGCGGTGGCCGGTCTCATCTTCCACTTACCCAGGGAATCTTCACCTTATCATCTTTAACCGCCAGGGGTAACCAGATATACCGCGAGTCTTCGAGGTTGAGTTTGTTCCATCGATCAGCAATGAAAATAAAACTACCAGGTTCGCCCGCAAGGGGCAATACAAAACTGCTTTGCGCATAAAAAGTTTTATCTGCATCCGTACCGGTACAGGGATTTCCTTTTTGCTCCCAGCGACCCATGATACTGTCGGCTACCGCATAGTTAGCCGGGTTGGGATCCCAGCCGGTACAGAGTGAAGTGATCAGGAAATATTTCCCCCGATACCTGAACATAGCCGGTGCCTCCCGACGCTGGTTTTCCAGTATACGGATATAGGTCCTGGTAGGCGACCGGTAATCCTCCGACAACAGGCAGATCTGCATGGTATTGTTGTCTTCGGACGCATAAACCAGGTATGCTTTCCCGTTATCATCCTGGAACAATGTCATATCCCTGGACATCTGCCCGTTGGGGCGCAGGCTCCCGAGATATTGGAAGGGGCCTGCAGGTCGATCACTCACTGCCACGCCTGCATGCGCATAGCTATAGTCTGATTTGTCGATATGCATCCACATCACAAACTGGTGGGTTCGCTGGTTGTAA
>DATJYH010000086.1:0-5599 GCA_035499675.1 Puia sp. | reverse complement strand
AAAAAAATAAGATTTTGCTAACAAAAAGAATCATACCCTGTCTCGATATTAAGGACGGTCGTACCGTAAAGGGCATCAATTTTGTAAATATTCGTGACGCGGGTGATCCTGTGGAACTCGGCGCTTTTTATGCAGAGCAGGGAGCGGATGAACAGGTATTCCTGGACATCACGGCCACCCACGAAAAAAGAAAAACGCTGTGTGCACTCGTGAACAGGATCGCGCATCATATCAATATTCCCTTTACCGTAGGGGGTGGCATCAGCAGCGTGGAGGATGTGCAGGTGCTCCTGCAGAACGGGGCCGACAAGATCTCCGTGAATACATCGGCCTTTAACAATCCCCGTCTCATTGCTGATCTGGCCAAAGAATTTGGAAGCCAGTGTGTGGTGGTGGCCATCGATACAAAAAAGGAAGAGGACGGGCGCTGGTATGTTTACCTGAATGGGGGAAGGGTGAAGACGCCCATGGAATGTATGCAATGGGCGGGTATGGCGGTGGACATGGGAGCGGGTGAGATCCTGCTGACATCCATGAACCACGATGGCACGAAACAGGGTTTTGCCCTCGATATCACCCGGGAACTGGCTGTATCGTTGCCCGTACCGGTCATTGCCTCCGGTGGCGGGGGCAACATGCAGCATTTTGTGGACGTATTTGAAGAGGGCAGGGCCGATGCCGCCCTGGCAGCCAGCATTTTTCACTTCAGGGAAATCGCCATTCCGGAATTGAAACGATATTTGCAGGATCATCACATCGAGGTGAGGATATGAACAATCTGCAACCACGAACAGTAACCGATCAAAAGATATGGAGATAGATTTTAAGAAATATGCGGATGGCCTTGTTCCCGCGATTGTACAGGATCATGAAACAGGGAAAGTGCTGATGCTGGGATTCATGAATGAGGAGGCGTTAAGCAAAACCATCGAAGAGGGAAAGGTTACCTTTTTTAGCCGCTCCAAAAAAAGATTATGGACAAAGGGAGAAGAGAGTGGTAACCTGTTACTGGTTAAGAGTATTCTGCCTGACTGCGACCGGGATACCCTGCTGATCAAGGCGCAGCCCCTGGGCCCGGTTTGCCATACCGGGGCGGATACCTGCTGGAACGAACAAAACCGGAAGGAGGATTTCCTCAGCTACCTGGAAGATGTGATCACGACCAGGAAAAAAAGCCAGGAGGAAGGCTCCTATATCCGGCAGCTGTTCCGCAAAGGGATCAACAAAATAGCCCAAAAGGTAGGGGAGGAGGCCGTGGAACTGGTCATTGAATCAAAAGACCACAATGATCAGCTTTTCCTGAACGAGGCGGCTGACCTTCTTTTTCATTATTTGGTTTTATTGAACGCCAAAGGATATAATTTACAGGACGTGACCAGCGTTTTGAGGGAGCGTCACGAAAACCGACAAAAAGAATAACACATGAAAAGATTTTTTGCTGTCCTCCTGCTGGTTCCTGCAGTATTGGCAGCACAACAAAAAAATAATGGCTTTAGCATTACCGGGAACATCCGCGGCCTGGCTGAAAAATCCAGGGTCTTTCTTACGGATGCCAATAATCCTTCGGATACCCTGGCAAAGGCCCATGTAAAGGGAGGGGTGTTTGTGCTGACCGGTCACATCAGCGAGCCCAACCTGGTGGAAGTGAACTTTGTCGCTGCCGCGAAAAAGACCATGCTGTTTATCGGGAACGACGAGGTGAAGATGGACGGAACCATCGAGGATACCAGGAATATTGTCTACAAAGGATCTCCCACCCAGGATGAATTTCTCAGTTTTCAGAAAACCTTCAATGCCTACTTTGTGCGGCTGAACAGTCTGGCGCAGCAGGCCAATTCCCCTGCCGGAGCCGGAAAATCCGATTCGCTGTCCCACCTCTACGCATCCACCGTGGCCCAGGTGCAATCCGCACTCGATGAGTTTTTGAAGACCAGGGAGAATTCCCCGGTCAGCGCCTTTGTGCTGGTGGCCATGATCCAGTTGTCGGAAGATGTGTTTCTGCTGGAAAGAAGGTTCAATGCACTGTCGCCGGCGGTACAGCAGGGGTTTTATGGAAAGTATCTGAAAGAACAGATCGACAACGGCAAGATCGGCGCCATCGGTACCGATGAAATCGATTTTACACAGAACGATACCACGGGTACGCCGGTATCGCTATCGTCTTTCAAAGGGAAATATGTATTGGTGGATTTCTGGGCCAGCTGGTGCCGGCCCTGCCGGATGGAGAATCCCAATGTAGTGGCTACCTATGGCAAGTTCAGAAATAAAAATTTCACCGTGCTGAGTGTGTCGCTTGACCGTGACCGTGATTCCTGGATCAAGGCGATCAAGGATGATAATCTCACCTGGTTTCACGTAAGCGACCTGAAATACTGGAACAACGACGTGGCCGTAAAATATCGCATACAAAGCATCCCGCAGAACCTGCTGATCGATCCCAGCGGAAAAATCGTGGCAAAAAATCTGCGGGGAGCGGAACTGGACGCCAAGCTCTGCGAATTGCTCGGCTGTAATTAACAAAGAAAAAACCCTGCAGGATGATGGTCTGCAGGGTTCTTGTTGCCGGCGGGAATCCGGAACCTGGCTGATATCAGTTAATGTCCTTTCCGTCCTGCAATGTTTTGATGGCTTTTTCAACAACAGCTTTGTTCATCGGATCGGGTGCCATGGGCAGTGCCTTTTGCGCAAAGCTCAACGCGTTTTTGTAATCCCCCATCGCGGAGTATCCCCTGGCCATGCCTATATTGGTGGTGAATTCATTGGGGTGCTGGTCGTAATTCATCTTGAACACTTTAAAAGCCTCGCTGTTTTTCTTCTCCCTGATGAGTTGCCGGGCGTATTGATGGATTTCAAAGACGTTGGCGTAGGGCAATGCCTTTTTCATGATATCGGCCGCTTCGGCCGTGCGTCCCATCTTGTCCAGCACCTGCGCCTTGGTACTCCAGGACTGGAAACTGCGGTCGCCGCCAAAATTGGCGCTGGTGGCCGTATCGGCCCAGAGCAGCGCCTGGTCCAGGTTGGTATTGTTTTGTACGCACCACTGCGCGGCCTGCGACCAGTTTTCCCAGTAAAATCCTTTGTCTGATTGCAATTCCTTGCGGAAGGAGGCAATCTGTGAGGCGACGAGGTCCACCTCAATCTTGAACGGGATCACGAGTTTTTCCCATTGCAGGGCCACGGTGGCGCTGTTGTCGGTTTGATGGGTGAATTCATACTTCAGCCACTCCACGCTCTGATCGGCCGGAACGGGTTTTACTTTTACACGCAGCACATCCTCTGCGGGATTGTAAAAAAAGCTTCCCCATGAACTGTTGTTTTTAGAGAAAATCAGGGTGGATTCGTTGGGGTCATAGGCAATAAAGAACCCGTACTTCCCGGCTGCCAGGGGCTGGCCTTCAATTTTTACATCGGTCGAGAATTCGATCGTCGTGTTCTCGTTGGCACCTGCCCGCCAGGGCGCCATTTTGGTGTTGCCAAACCCGAGATCGGCGTATCCCACGGGGATCAGCTTTCCCCAGATCTCACCCTCTCTTTTTTTGACGCCGGGTCTGTCGTAGTGTATGGTTACATCGGTGATGCCTATGCGCTCACTGACGCTGGCCTTTTTGTTTCCACCGCTGGGCACGGTGGTCAGTTGTGCGTGGGCAGAAAGCCCCGTTTGTAGAAAAGCCAGTATCATACCGGCAGCAATCATCTTTTTCATGCATTCAATTTTAGGTGAACGAAGCAGGATAGCAGGAGTCAAATATAATTTTCCTTTTTACTGCCGGGTGGAATTTTATACCAAAGCAGGACAATCAGGACGTGAAGCCGGAATACGGGATGGGTGGCAATAAAAAAGGCCACCGGCCGCACGGAGAGGGCATGCGGGCAGCTGTTTTGAAGCCGCACGGGACCTGGAACGGACTATATTTTTTCGCGCTGCCCGCTGGCAATGCTTTTGTAGATGGCCTCAACCACCTTCATGTCTTTCAGGCCTTCTTCACCGGGCACACGGGTGGTTTTATTTTGCAGAATGCATTGGGCAAAGTCGTCCATCTGCTTCGCTTGCTGGTTTACGTTAGGATCAAAGCCCATGGGTCCGTTGCTGCTGGCGCCTGCCATGCCTCCATAGCGATAGGCCTCGGTAAGGCCAAACCAGCCTTTTTCAGCCTGCACCTTCAGGTGGTTCCAGTTGGCATTGTAGCTGGATCTGCCATGTGCAACGGCGCCGCCGGGAAATTCCAGGGTATAAAAAATAGTTTCATCCACTTCTTTAAACAGCTCAGGCCTGGTTTTTTCTTCTTTGGCCGTTACATAAATGGGTTCTTCCCCGGTCACATATCTTGCACCCTGTATGGTATACACGCCCATATCCATCATACCGCCACCGCCCGCCAGTGCTTTTTTAAGCCGCCAGGCATTGGGATCACCACCCCAAACAAAACCATTCGCACAATCTATCTCCTTCACTTTCCCAAAAACCTGTTGCTGACCCATGCGCATCATCTCCATGTTAAAAGGCTCAAAGTGCAGACGGTAACCGATCGACAGCATCCGCCCCGCCTGCCTGCAGGCCGCGATCATCTCTTCACACTCCCTGACAGACAGGGCCATGGGCTTTTCACAGATCACGTGTTTCCCGGCCCTGGCCGCGCGGATCGTAAATTCCTTGTGCAGGAAGACGGGGAGTACCACATAAACAATATCAATATCGGTGTTGCCCGCAATGGAATCAAAATTCTGGTAGTTGTAAATATTTTTCTGGGAAATACCGTACTTCTCCGACCAGGTTTTTTCTTTGGCCGGCGTTCCCGTGGTAATACCCGCCAGGTAGCAGGAACTGGTTTGCTGCAATGCAGGAGCGAGCTGGTAGCTGGCATAACTACCCAATCCCACCAGGGCAATGCCCAATTTTTCTTTTTTTGGACCGGCACAGGCAGCCAGTGAAGAAATAGCCGGCGACAACAGGGTGGCCCCGGCGCCCATCGAAAGATGGCGGATAAACCGGCGGCGAGAGTAGCGGGAATTTTTTGTCATAAAATTATTTTTTTGGTAGATTCATCTCAGCGGAAGCGAGTTGCCGCTTGTATAACTGAATGGCGTTTTCATAGCCGAGATAGAGTGCATCGCAGATAAGCGCGTGCCCGATCGATACTTCGTCCAAACCCTCGATCTGCTCAGCAAAAAAACGGAGGTTCCTCAGGTCCAGGTCATGACCTGCATTGAGACCGAGGCCGAGTTCCTTCGCTCTCCGGGCTGCGGCCTTGTAGGGTGCAATGGCCCCGGACGGATCGCCTTTGGCAAACTGCAGGGCATATCCTTCCGTGTACAGTTCAATCCGGTCCGTTCCTGTTTCTGCAGCACCCTCCACCATTTTGATCACCGGGTCCACGAAGATGGATACCCGTATGCCGGACTTTTTGAAAGTAGTGATCATATCGCTCAGGTAGGACTTGTTTTTCCGCGTATCCCATCCGTGGTTGGAAGTAATCTGGTTCAGCGCATCGGGTACCAGGGTCACCTGGTCGGGTTTTACCGCCAGTACCAGGTCAATAAATTTCTGCTCCTGGCAGTTCCCCTCGATATTGAATTCTGTCGTTATGATCTTTTTGATGTC
>DATJYH010000085.1:0-3899 GCA_035499675.1 Puia sp. | reverse complement strand
GGATGCCCTGTTCTGTTTTGGACGTGATGCTGATACTGCCCGTCTGTTTGTTCTCGTCGATATAGCCCTTGTCTTTCAGGTCATCGATGAAATCGCCCATGCCATATTCATCATCTGTAAGTTTGTACTCTTTGTCGAGCTGGTTCATCCACTGCAATGCCTCGCCCACATCGCCATTGGTATAGGTCAGCATCTGCATAAAAAGGTCAAGCAGCTGTTCAAACTTTGACTTGCCCTGCTGATTCGGATCGAATTTGGTAAAATGAAACCCTATCATATCCCCTCACAACTGTTTTTAGGTTAACCCTGGAATTGAAGTTAAGATAAATTTAATGGAACCTCAAGTATCTTGTTTTAACAAGCGAGGCCATAAATAGTTGACTGGGGCTTTCGGTCTCCGGCCGGCTGATTTTCCAAAACCGGGAAGGGGCATTGACAAAAAAGGGGATTCATGCAAATGAAAATCCCGGAGTAGTGGCTCCGGGATTACAGGTTATTTAGATTTTTTTGCTTTTGAATCGCTCTTCGGTGCGGGTACCGGTGGCGGATTGCTCATGATCGGCAAACTATGCTCCGACGGCGCCAGTGCCTTGCCGGGGTTGAATTGCCTGTCCATATCCGCGATCTGCAACAGCATACGGTAACTGGTGAAAATATCCTGGGCAAATTGTCCCTGTCTATCCGACAGGTTCCCGCCCTTTCCCTGCAGCACCATGTAGGCGTTGTTGGCCAACTGGTCATCCGTCATATTCTCTTCACCTAGTGACTTATAATATCTCATTTGTTGTTGCAGGTCTTTTTTCAGCGAGGTCTCCACCTTTTTGGCCAGGTTGCTGTCACCCGCCATATAACAGGCCTGCAGGAACTCCAGCGAAATTCCATCCTGCTGGTTGCCGCGGTTGGTGGTCATGCCATAGGGGAAATTGGCCTCTTTTACATGCTGATCGAAGTGCTCGAGGATCTGCCGGGCGGAGTCCTTCTTACCTGCCTGCACGAGGCTGATGGCAATCTGCGCATGTGCGATCCTGATAGAATTCAGGTGGCGGCGGTTTTCTTCATCGTAGTATACACCGTTCTTATCCGCATTGCCATACCCGAATTTTTCCATCACGGTCTTGTAGGCGGCGTCATTGTCCACCTGGCTGTTTTCCACGGGTACCAGGCGGTAGGAAAGACCGGTGAGACGTACGTATTTTGAAAGACCCAGGTCATTCAGCTCCTGCGTGGAAGTAAAGCAAATCGGGCGGTCCCATTTGCTGGAGGCAATGATGGACAAAATGGCCAGGTCGTTTTTGAGCAGGTAGTTCCGGTTGGGCAGGTCCAGGTGGAGTTCACTCACCACGCTGTCGTCTGCGTTTACCGAACCGTTGCTTTTCACTTTGTTGACATCCACCGGTACGCTGAATTTCCGGACGGGGAAGAGGTTCACCGTTTCACCATCTTCCGTAGGACTGGTGTACTTGGGGTCATCGCTGCCGATCACGTCTTTCAGGATGGTATAGAGATCATAATATTTCTTCTGGTCAAAACCACCGACGGCATTGTAATAAATGGCGTCGCGTTTGTTGCCCTGTATTTGTTCGGGGGTGAAGATCACATCAAAAGGCGCGCTCTGGTTTACTTTATAGCGCAGCTGGTTCATGTACCAGTCGGTGCCCAGCAGGCTGTTCACCACCACGCGCACATCAGGTCGTATGCCTTCTACTTCCTGCGCATACCAGAGCGGGTAGGTGTCGTTGTCGCCAAAGGAGAACAAAATAGCATTCGGCGGACAACTTTCCAGGTAGTCCTTGGCGAGATCCCTCGCCAGCGTTTTTTTGCTGCGATCGTGATCATCCCATTCCTGGCTGCCCATCAACACGGGCACAGCGAGGAAACAGAGACCTGCTGCCGCATAATTGGCCGCGGTAGAGCCTTTCAGGAATTTCTCAAACTTCTCCTTGACCCAAATCACGCCCAGGCCCACCCACATGGCAAAGGCATAGAAGGAACCTGCGTAGGCATAGTCCCGTTCGCGCGGCTGGTAACCCGCCTGGTTGAGGTATATAACGATGGCGGTACCCGTAAAGAAGAAGAGCAGCATCACGATCAGGAAATCCTTCCTGTTCCTGCTGTAGTGGAAGAAAAGCCCGATCAGCCCCAGGATAAAGGGCAGCATATACATCCGGTTATAGGATTTGTTGTTGGTATGGATGCTGTCCGGCATCTTGCTCTGGTCGCCGTACAGGTAGTTGTCGATAAATGGAATGCCGCTGATCCAGTTGCCATCGCGTATGTTGCCGAAGCCCTGGAGGTCGTTTTGCTTGCCCGCAAAATTCCACATAAAATAGCGCATATACATCCACCCCATCTGGTAGCGGAAAAAGTATTTGATGTTGTCGGCCATGGTGGGCTGATCTCCTTCACCCAACCCGGAAAATGATTTGTAGGCATCCACCTGTCCGCGATCATTGCTGTTGTCCCACATACGCGGGAAGAAATGGGAGGATGGGGTATTGTTCCAGTCCTGTGCAACGATCTTGCCGGCCACTTCATATTTTGATTTGCCCTTTACATACAGGTCGCCGCCATCGATGCGGGCAGGTCTGTCGGTAAAATCCGGACCGTATACGATCGGCCAGTCGCCGTATTGGTCGCGGCTCAGGTAACCCACCAGGCTCACGGGATTGTCTACATTGAACATATCCACGGCCGGGTCGGCATTGGAACGGATGATGGTGGTGAAATAGGTCGAGTAACCCAGTAGCATGAACGCAAAGGACCAGAGGCCGAGTTTCAGGTAATAATATTTTTTGCGTACGGCCCAGCGGATACCCAGAATCAGCAAAGCAGCCAATAAAACAAAGAAGACGCCAAAGCCCTGGAAGAAGGGCATGCCAAGATCGTTCACGAAATGGATATCAAACCAGGCCGCGCCCTTGATCGTGTACTGGATCACGAATTTTTGTACGATCCCGGTGATGGCGCAACCGATCACAAAGGCGATCAAGGTGCCCATGGGAGTGATTTTGTACCGCCTGAAGTAATATACCATCACAACGGCCGGGATGGTCAGGAGGTTCAGCAGGTGAACACCGATGGAGAGACCCATCATGTAAAAGATAAAGATGAGCCAGCGGTCGGAGCCGGGTTTATCGGCCTCGTGCTCCCATTTCAGGATGGCCCAGAAAACCATGGCGGTAAAGAAGGCGGAGGAAGCGTATACTTCACCTTCCACAGCGCTGTACCAGAACGAATCGCAGAAGGTATAGCAAAGCGCACCGATGACACCGGCGCTCATAACGGTAAATATTTGCTGGTTGTTCAGCGCTTCATTGCCTTTTTGAAAAATCTTCCGTGCAAAGTGGGTGATGGACCAGAAGAGGAATAAGATGGTAAAGCCACTGGCGATGGCGCTCATAAAGTTCACGGCCCGGGCGGCGGTATGGGGGTTGTCGCCAAAGAGAATGATAAAGAAACGACCCATGATCACAAACAATGGGGCGCCGGGGGGGTGGGGGATCTGCAATTTATAGGCACTGGACACAAATTCGCCGCAGTCCCAGAAACTACCAGAGGCCTCCATGGTCATAACATAGGTGGTACATGCTACCACACACACAATCCAGCCTACTATGTTATTCACTCTTTTAAAATTCATATAGCTTTTGTTTAAAGAATGGCAAATATAAGGTTATGAGGATAATGACGATGAATAAGGGGGTGTTTTAACGAGAAAATTAGGTATTGGGGGCTGGGGCTACTGTGGTGAATAGCAGCGGTTCCCTGGTCGGCGCAGTGGATGGACAGTTTGCGAGTTAGAACCGGGAGTCATGCCGAACAGGGATCATTTAACAACTTCGACCGGTTGTTCTTTCTGTTACTTTTTTGCTCCGCCAAAAAAGTAACCAAAAAAGGCG
>DATJYH010000084.1:0-4629 GCA_035499675.1 Puia sp. | reverse complement strand
GTGAAACCATTCCCAGAAAAAAATGAATTTAAAATCCTGCAGGTTGAAGTCGGCATTGAGCAGGCGGAACTGTGGCGTTTGCCTGTATTTGTTGAATTCGGTTATCCATTGCTGTTCGTTCAATGGGGGCAGGGTCCCTGTAACCACATTCCATTCGGTGATGGACAGCCCGGAGCCGGTGAGGCGCGTGATACCCCCTAAAATAATCTGCACTACCAGCATGAACACTCCGAGCAGGAGCCAGTAAGCCACGTATCGGGAAGCGGATTGGCCGGATGAATGATTCATATCGGCTGCAAAGGTATATCTCTTCAGCAGCAAAAAGGCAGCATTGATCTTTTCAATAACAGGAATCGGGACATTATAAAAATGACCCGGCATGTTTATTTTGAGCCAGCCGTTGTTTTTCCTGCTGAATCGGGCCAAACGGGCCGTACTTGTGTTGTTGTTCACTAAAACTGTCCGTGAAAGGACCGAAGGGATGATCCAGCGGTTTTAGCGAAATATCCGGCCAGTCTTTCCCGAATTTTTTGGCTGGCCTGGGTTGTGAAATCAAAAACGCGGCTACATTCCAGGCCTCTTCATCACTGAGTTTGTCGGCCGGTTTTTTGGCATCGAAGGGCATATTGTCTCTTACATAACCAGCCATCCTCGACAACCGGTACAAACCGGCGCCGGTATTGAAACTGTGCGGTCCCCAGAGCGGTGGGTATACGTAGGCAACGGAATCAGGCCGAAGGAGACCCTGCCCCCCGGTTCCGTGGCAGCGCTGGCATTTGTTTTCGTATACCTGCTTCCCGATTTGGGGATATGCCGGCCGGCTGAGCCAGGCAAGTTGACGAATGCCTGATCCCTTTGGTTTTTTCCCTTTGGGGACATCCTTTCCCAGCCATTGAAAATAGGCCAGTATGGCCTGCATTTCCCGGCTATTGCTGTCGAGCTCATTTCCGTTCAGGCTTCTCTGGAAACAGTCGTTGATCCGTTGTGAAATATTTTCCACGGCACCCCTTCGCTCCCGGAATTTGGGATAGGTTGAGAATACAGCCCCATAGTTATTTCCCCAGGGTTTTGTGCCGCCCTCCAGGTGACAATTCTGGCAGTTCATACCATTGGCGCCATGACTGATTTTACCGGAGGGTCCGAAATATTCCGCGGTATTGGCAATCAGGTTGCGCCCGTAGCGGATCAGGTCTCCGGCCTCCGTGTGCGGGATCAGGGCGGTATCCGGTGCCCGCCATACAGAATCGGCGTTTTTGATTGCTGTGGCAGCAGTTTTTAGGGTACGGTGCCGGGCCCGGTGTTCAATGTACAACATAACACCCGCCAGCACTACCAACAACAAAGCCCCTCTCAGGAGTGATTTTCTTTTCATACTAATCCCTTTCGTAAATATACAACAATAACATAACAGGCAGGAATACTCGCTGTTTCCCGTCTGTTATGTATCGCATTTATTTGAGTGGCAATTAGCCGGCAAAGCAATAAGCGCAGCCATGTTCCTGCGCACGCCCTACGGCCCATACCCCGGAAGGCACTACCTGTATGCCTGGCAGCACACCTGACAACCAGTCTTTCTTGATGTCGGCCGGATCCATCTTTGTCATTTGCCCTACTGCGCCGCTATAGACCGTCATGGCCACGTCGCATACACAGAACATGACGCCGCTGGCCTGGAGCTGGTCAATGCCAATGTCCACGCTACCAATCCCGGGTAGTTTGTATTGGTCGGGCGCCGGCTTCCAGAAAGGATTCTTAACGGAGGGCGCCTTGGTAGCTGCGTCGTCGATCTTGAATATCTCTCCGAATTTGTATTTCTCCCAGAGGCGATCTTCAAAGGCATAGGGAATGCCACTGTGGCGAAGCACCACCACGGCGGTGTTGTCCTTTTCAGGCGTACCAGTGGCCTGATTTGTCAGCAGGAATACCCGCGGCCAGGCAAAGGGAAGAATTTCGTGAGGTTCGGTCACGTCGAAAATGATGCGATGTTTTCCCTTGATCCTGCCAAACCAGGCGTCAGCGTCTTCCGCTGTTTTTTTGAAGTGCTCGGCTCCTTCCGCCGAAAGGCCCAGCGGTGCAGCCAATGCGGCAATGCCCATGGCGGCAGCGCCGGTTGCAATGGTTCCCAAAAAACCCCGCCGGTCGGTGTTGTTGATGTTTACATCTTTCATATAGTCAATTTTTAATGATGGAATAAAAACGCAACATCATGGGGTGCGGAAAGCCTGGAAACAATGACTGGGATCGTCTGTTTCAGGCACAGTAAATTCGCGTCTTATAAAACCAGTTGAAGCTAAAAATCAAAACGCTCAGTTTATTGGAAAAAAGTGACAAAATTATTTCCTGCTTATGGCCATAAACCTGCCACCGCCCTTGGGTAGCGGCCCGGCGGACACCCTGCAAAAAACTGGAACTCGTTGATAAAGTGACTTTGGTCGTAATAACCCCAGCGACCGACCCATGCATTCCAGTCCACGCGCGAAACCCGCTCCAGGTCTTTTACAACCTCCGAAAAACGAACGATGCGCGCAAACATTTTTGGGAACAAACCGGTTTGCTCAAGAAAATAACGTTCGAGGGTGCGACTGGTAATAAAGGCCGACCGGCTGAGTTGCTTGATGGCAATATTTCCTTTTGAGAGGTAAATCTGGCGTAAGGCCTCTTCAATATTCCCCGCCTTGTTCTTTCTTTTGTGCGAGAGACAACCAAGAAAAAAAACATTCAGCAATTCCACCTGCCGCGAGATAAGTTCGGCTGCCTTTAGCTGTCGGCTAAATTCCGTTATCTCCTTTCCTATCAGGTTTTCCAGGTTTTCGCTCCGGTTGATGAAGTTACGGGCGGGGATGCCAAACAACTGAAACCAGGCACCGGGTTTCAGATTCACGATCACCCGTTTCATACCCTTGCGTACATATAGGCTGCAAACTGAATCAGCCGGGCCCGCTACAATATTGGGAGCAACATATTCCTGGTTCCTGATATCATACACCATGTCCTCCCCGCCGAGGTTAAAAGACATATTCTGGTATACGTGGGGTAGTATGTCGTTCCGGACATATTCTTCCTGGAAGCTGGTTTGAATAAAAAAGTAGTTGTCAATGAAATCCCGTAAAAGGGGATCAGGCCTCAATGATTGTGCATGAAACATAAACGACAGGTTTGAAACCAGGATGTTTCATCAGGCTACAGGTTTCATTGCAAAAGCAAACCATCCCGCATAAGGTAAAACATTTATTTTAATCCGGCAATACCACTCAGTGGGGTAATTTTTCGCGAAAGCGACCATATACCCAAGTGCCGGCCACCGCGCTAAGGAGGGTTACCACAACCACGGTAAAACCTGCGCCAATCTGGGCAAACAGGGGGCCCGGGCAGGCGCCCGTCAATGCCCAGCCAAAGCCAAAGAGCAATCCTCCGATGACCTGTCCCTTGTTGAACTGTTTGGGATGCAGTTCAATGGGTTCACCATAGATTGTTTTGACACGGAATTTTTTGATGAGCCATACCGATACAATGCCCACCACCACGGCCGAGCCGATGATGCCATACATGTGAAAACTTTGGAGCCGGAACATTTCCTGTATCCGGAACCAGGACACGATCTCCGCCTTTACCAGGATGATCCCGAAAACCAGGCCCATCAGCAGGTATTTAAAATTATGCCACCAGGGATGCTTCAGTTCGGATTCATTGATACACATAGTGTCCAGTGAACGAACTTCAAAATCCGTATTGGTTTCTGTCATCACCGGTTGGCGGAAAGCTGTTATTTCCATTTTCTTTAAAGTTGTAAGATGAAGGGGAGGATGAGATTCGCCACGATAAAACCACCCGCCATAAAGGAGATGGTCGCTACAAGGGACGGTCCCTGCAGGTTGGAGAGACCCATGATGGCATGACCCGATGTACATCCGCCTGCGTAGCGCGTTCCAAAACCTACCAGAAAACCTCCCGCTACGATCAGCAAAAGGCCTTTGATGGTCAACAGGGCCGGCCAGCTAAACAGATCCGTGGGCATCAGCCCTGCAAAATCTTTTACACCGTGGTTCGACAAATCCGCCAATAGCGCGGGATGGATGCGGATGGGCTCGGGGTTTTTCAACAAAACCCCGGCTATGAAACCGCCACCCAATATCCCGGCCACAAAAAACAGGTTCCAGGCCTCCCTTTTCCAGTCGTACTTAAAAAAGGGGATATTGGCCGGAAAACAGGCAGCACAGATATGTCGCAGCGAAGAGGATACCCCAAACCGCTTGTTCCCCATGAGCAGCAACGCAGGTACGGCAAGCCCGATCAGCGGGCCCGCCACATACCAGGGCCAGGGGTGCTTTAGATACTCTATAAAACCCATAGACTATATTTAGAAAATTAAAGATACATGAAAATACAGCCGCGAAAAAACAGGAAGTGTATAACTCTTTTCTTTCGCTAAACCATGCTGTTTTATTTTTGAGAAAATATTCAGCATTTGTTGCAAACGTATTACCAAAACAGGTTGTCGGAAGCGGGTTGCGATGAGGCGGGCCGTGGTTGTTTTGCGGGGCCTGTATTTGCAGCGGCCGTAATGTTGCCCGCGGGATTCTTTCACCCGCTGCTGAATGATTCCAAGCAAGTGCCGGAGGAAGACAGGTA
>DATJYH010000083.1:0-6755 GCA_035499675.1 Puia sp. | reverse complement strand
GCTAACCGACGCACCCAATACTTTCCGGATCCCGATTTCCCGCATCCTTTGCGACAAGATCAGGATCACCATTGCAAGCAGCCCCATACAGGACAATGAAACAGCGATGATGGCGCCGGTGGTGAAGATCTGCATCAGCTTTTCCTCCCTTTTATACTGGCGGTTGACATTTTCATCCAGGAACGAGCCCTGGAAATCCGCACCGGGTGAAACACTGCTCCAGGCGGATTTTACCAGTGCCATGCTTGCCTGCAGGTCCTGTGGTTTCACTTTTACCAGAATATAATTGATGGAAAAATTTTTGTCCAGCACCAGGGTCAGAGGGTCGATTTTTTGGCGAAGCGATTTGAAATTGAAGTTTTTCAATACGCCGATCACGGTGAGTGGCTTCGCAGAGTCAACGGGCAGCTTCAGCCCTACGACGTTCTTTTCGCCAATCTCTTTGGCCATTTCCTCGTTTACCAACACGGCGCTGCTGTCCGTTGGATATTGCGTTGAAAAATCACGACCGTCCAGCAACTTCAGGTCCAGTGTTTTTACCAGGTCATAGCTTACCCCCATCCAATTGCTTTTGATCTCCCTGTTTTTATAGTCAAAGCCCATGATTGAGGTTCGGGCGGATCCATCAGTGCCCCTTCCGAGGTTGTCGTAGATCCCGCTGACGCTTTCCACAAGTGGAGAGGACGCGAGTTTGTTTCTCATCAATTGTAGGGCTTCGGTGGCATTGACTTCACCCCTGACCGGCACGCTGATCACCTGGCTGGTATTATAACCCAACGGGCGCGAACGCAGGTAATAGATCTGCTGCCAGGTGATGGCCGTACAGGATATCAATAATACAGCAATGATAAATTGAAAAGTAATCAGCCCGTTGCGGAGGCGGTTGGAACGGTTCACGGCCAGCTTCCCTTTTAATACTTCTACCACGCGAAGTCGCGCCATGCGCCAGGCGGGGTAACCACCTGCAATAAGTGTTACCAGCAGGAAACCAAGTGAAATAAATAACCACACAAGCGGCGATTGCAGCATTTCCCGCCTGATATTCAAATCAAAAAGCAGTTTGTACTTCGGCAATAGCAGGTAGGTAGTTACACAGCTGATGGCAAAGGCAATAAAACAAATGAGCAGCGTTTCCGCCCAAAACTGGAGGGCCACCTGGTTTTTTAGCGCACCCAGGGTTTTACGCAATCCAATTTCTTTGGAGCGGGTAAAAGATTTGCCCATGCTGAGGTTGATAAAATTGATACAGGCAATGGCAATGATCAGGACCGCGATCGATATGAGGAGATAGAGGAAGCTCTTGTTGATTGAATCACCGCCACCGATTTCTGTGCTGGTATGCATATCCAGCAGGGGCTGCAGCGAAAGTTGGATATAAGCGCCGTTCTTATTAGGACGGGCTCCGTCTCTCTTCAGCCTGTTGATGTCCTCCGCAAAATATTGATTGACGAAGGGAGTCAGTTTGCCTTCAAATGCCGACTTACTCACGTTGTCCCTCAACTGCAGGTATACATCGTGAAAACGGGCATCCCACGTTGTACTGACCTCCTTATAAAAGCCGAGCTGTTCGAACCTTGTCACCGCTTCGCATTTCAACGTGGAATTGTCGGGAACATCGCCGACGATCGCCGTTACGATGAAAGGCTGCCATCTATCGTCCAATTGCATCTCAATCGTTTTTCCCACTGGCTCTTCGTTACCGAAAATGGCCCTGGCAACGCTCGTCCTGAGTACTACGCTATTGAGGTTGTGCAATGGGTTCCTTGTATCGCCTTTGATCAGCGGGAACGAAAACATCTTAAAAAAATCTTCGTCAGCAAAGGTCAGCCCCTGGTTGATCTTTTTATCCTTGTACCTGATCACCGCCCCGGTACCGACAACCCGGGTTGCATATTTTACATCCGGGTAAGAAGATTTCAGGGCCGGCATCAGCGGTGCCGGCATGGCGTTGGTGAGTTCGACTTCCTTGGGACGATGTGTTTGAAAATAGAGATGGTAAATATTTTTAGCCTCTTTATGAAAGCTGTCATAGGAAAACTCATAGCTCACACTCAGCAGTAAAAGCAAAGCGCTGACAAATGCAATACAAAGCCCAATGACATTGATGGCACTGTCTGTTTTGTGTTTCCACAGATTTCTCCAGGCGGTTTTGAAATAATTTTTGATCATGAATTCGTGTTTTTATGGTTAGATGGCCGTCTTTCGGTTTAGCGCCATCGCAATTTTCAACAACCTGTTGATGCCACCTCATCACGTATCCCGCATCCCGCTGCGCCCGCCGAATCCGCCTCAGGCGGACTAGGCAGGACTCCGCCTACTCGCTCCGCAGGCTCTTAACCGGATTCACCAGGGCTGCACGGATGGCTTGTGAACTCACACTTACGAGCGCAATCAGCAGCGCCAGCAAAGCAGCCGCCAGGAACACCCACCATTGGATGTTGACCCGGTAAGCGAAGTCGTCCAGCCATTGATGCATGGCCCACCAGGCTACCGGGAACGCAATGAATGCAGCGATGACAACCAGCTTCAGAAAATCAGCCGACAACAACCCTGCGATGCCTGCCGGGGTAGCACCCAGCACTTTTCGGATACCAATTTCCCGCGTCCGCTGCACCGTGGTATAGGCGGCCAGCGCAAAAAGTCCCAGGCAGGCCAATACGATGGCCGTGGATGAAAAAATACTGAAGAGCTGCCCGGTCCTCGTCTCCACTTTGTACAAGGCATTGTAGTCTTCATCCAGGAAATGGTATTCAAAAGGCCGATAGGGGACCCGTTCTTTCCATACTTTTTGCAAATAATTCAATGTGCCCGGTATATCATTGCCCGAAATTTTTACAAATAGCTGGCTTACCCATTGGGTGTCCAGGAAGATCATCAGCGGACTGATCGGTTCATGCAGCGAGGCGAAATGAAAATCCTTTACAACTGCCTTCACCACACCGGGTGCCTCTTTTTGAACAGTCTTCCCCACCGCTTCGTCCGGTTTCCAGCCCAGGGCCTTTGCAGCGGTCTCATTCAGGATAAAACTGTACCTGAAATTTTTGCCGTGATCGGTCGTATCCATTTTATAGAAATCAGACCTGGTAAAATCAGTGCCGGCAATGATTTGAATACCCATTGCTTTTATAAAGTCAAGATCGGAGGGGATACACTTGATCGTCATGTTTTTCTTGCCATTGCCCTGGTCCGACTGGAGCCCGTCTGTCCACTGTACAAATACCGGGTTTTGATTGGCTCCTCCAACACGAATGATCCTGGGATCAAGGGTGATGGCTTTTTTGATCTCTTCATAATCACGATGCATGCGCCAGTCAACGGGCAGTACAACGATATGTTCTTTATCATAGCCCAGCTTTCTGTTCTGGATAAAAGAAAGCTGCTGCAGAATCACGATGGTAGAGATGATGAGAAATACCGATATGACAAACTGGAATATGATCAGCGATTTCCGGAGGCCGTTGCCGGAGGAAGAAAATCTAAACCCGGACTTCAGCATATTCACCAGTTTTATATGGGAGAGAACAAATGCTGGGTAAGCGCCTGCCAGGAGACTGACCAAGATGTATAATATGACCAGGCACAACAGGGGCAACGGCTGTGTGAGTACGGATAATGAAAGGGATTTGTCGGAAAGCTGGTTGAAGACGGGAAGGAGGAGCATGCCTGCGCCGACAGCCAGCAACAGGGCGATGGCGGTGAGCAGGGCCGATTCACCGAGATATTGGCCGAAAAGCTGGGCCGGGCGTGCTCCCAGCACTTTCCGCACGCTGATTTCGCCCGTGCGTCCGGCAGACTGCGCCGTAGCCAGGTTGGTATAATTGACGCAGGCAATGATCAGTATCAGTACTGCAATGATGCCCAGCGTATATACATAGGTGATATTCCCGTTGGGGCTCCATCCTTCCAGCGAAGAATGCAGATGTACCCGCAACAATGGCTCGAGTTGGTAGGTCAGATAGTCGCCTGCGTCCAAACGCGCCTCCCTGCGTACTTCGGGTGTTTTCATATAGTCAGCTACCTGCCTGTGCAATTTTTCCAGTTGACCAGGTTCCCGCAGGAGAAGGTATGTGATATAGTTGGCCGTCCACCACTCCTCGGTGGCCGCCACATCGAGGCTGGAAAACGAACCTAAAAAATCAAAACGTAGTTGCGAATTGTCCGGTACATCCTGGAACACGCCGGAAACCGTCATACTGTTGTTGTTGGCAACCTGTAATACCTTTCCGACCGGGTTATCGTTCCCGAAATATTTTTTTGCCATACTGCTGCTCATCAGTACATGGTCCGGCGCATTCAATGCGGTGGCCGGATCGCCTGCCAGGAGTTTGAAGGAAAATATCCGGAAGAATCCTGAGTCAGCATAAAGAAATTTCTTTTCGGTAAATATATTTCCCTGGTAGCTGATGATGCGCGTCATCATCAATGTGCGGCTGAATTCTTCCACGGCGGGAAATATCCTTTTGAATTGTGGTCCTACCTTCGTTCCCGTGGTAGTTGCTTTTGAAACCACGCCGCCGACACTGTATTCCATAGTTACCCGCGCAATACGGTCACTGCGTTCGTTGAACCGGTCATAGCTCAACTCATGCCCGATGTATAAACCAATCAACAAACAGCTACTGATGCCAATGGTAAGCCCGATGATGTTTACAAACGTATATAGTTTGTTTTTCCGTAGATTTCTCCAGGCAATCTGAAGATAACTTTTGATCATACAATGAATTTAACGATCCAACGAATATGCAAATTTGCACATCCGCATATTTGCTCATCATTCTGCCCTCAACGACTTCACCGGGTTGGCCGCGGCAGCCCTAACCGCCTGGAAACTGATGGTCGCCATAGCAATACAAATGGCCAGGACACCTGCCGCCACAAAAACCCAGGGCGAAATCCCGATGCGATAGGCAAAGTTCTGCAGCCAATTGTGCATGATATACCATGCAACCGGGACGGCCAGCACAATGGCGAGCAGGATGAGCCGGATAAAATCTTTTGACAATAACATTACGATGTTGGAGACAGACGCCCCCAGCACTTTGCGAACCCCGATTTCCTTTGTCCGTTGCGCAGTCGCGAACAGGGACAGTCCCAGCAGACCCAGACAGGCGATAAAAATGGCAAAGCCTGAAAAAATCGCGAATACCTTTCCAAACAACTGGTCGCTGCTGTACAGCTGGCTAAACTTTTCGTCCAGGAAATAATAGTCAAACAGATTGCCCGGAAAAAAAGTATCATACTCTTTTTTGATTGCTGCAACCGTGCCGGGAAGATCAGCCGTGCTGACCTTGACAGAAATGGCGCTATTTGTGCTGTAGGCTGGTATAAACATGGTGGGTTCCATGGGGTAATGGAGCGATTTCTGGTGGAAGTCGCTCACAACGCCTACCACATCCCATTTCCTGTCCCCCCGCATAATGGATTTGCCAATGGCATCCTGTGGTGATGAAAATCCCAGCAGTCTGGTGGCACTTACATTGATGATGATGTTATGCAGTTTCCCAAAATCGGGATTAAAATCTATAAATGTATAGTCCCTGCCCGCCACCAGTTTGACCTCGTACAGTTTCAGGTATCCAAAACTTATCCCCGTATGCCGCATGGTAAAGAAAGTATTGGGATCGCTGTCGGCCCGGCGCACATGGAAGCTTCTTCCTATATCGCCACCCGGAACATTCCAGGAGGTGGTGGCGCCGACCACGCCGGGAATTTTTTCCAGAGACGCGGTAAGGCTGTTCTCCCGATTTATAAAGCTGGAATCCCAGCCGGTTAATTCCGGTGGTTTTATAATCAGCATTTGGCTGATGTTCATGCCCAGGTTTTGTTTGTTCACAAAAGAAAGCTGTTTGTACACCACAATGGAACCAGTGATCAGGATGATGGTAATGGCGAACTGTGTAATGACCAACGCTTTTCGCAGCAACACGCCTTTTCCAGATGTACTGTACTTGCCTTTTAATACCAGGATGGGCTTGAACGAGGAGAGCACGAAGGCCGGGTAAAAACCGGAGACGAAGACCCCTGCCAGTATCAGCAGGATCAGCGCGGCGCTGATATTATAACCGCTCAATCCTTTTTGGAACAGGTAGGAGAAAGATAAATTATGCTGCACGAGTGTATTGAATCCTTTCTGGGTCAGCAAAACCAGTATAATCGCCAGGAGAAGACCCGCGATATTGATCAAAATGGATTCTGTCAAAAACTGGCGTATCAGCTGAAGTCGTGTGGCGCCGGCCACTTTTCTCACCCCTACTTCCCTGGCCCGGTCCATTGACTTGGCGGTTGCAAGGTTGATGTAGTTGACCCAGGCAATGACGATGATGAGCAGCGCAATGATCAACAGACCCCAGACCACGGTAGCGCTTCCTGTTTTTCCGATCTCGTATTCAAAATCCGAGTACAGGTGCGCCCGGGACAATGGCTGCAGGTAAAATTTTTCCACGCTTCCGGATACTTTGTTGCCGTCAAAATGCCGTTGACTAAAGGCTTCAAACTTTTTTTCCAGCGCCCTGTAATCCGTTCCGTGCTTCAACCGGATATAATGCCAGAAATCAGAATCCTTGAAATCATAGTCGGCTTCTTTATACGGATATTTTCCGGCCCACATGGTTACATAGGACACCAGCACATCAAACTGCAGGTGGGAGTTTTCAGGTACATCGCGACAGATACCCGTTACTTTGTAAGGCATGGAATCGGTCCCCATCACAAAAACCCGCCCCAGTACAGACGACCAGTTCTTATCCTTTACGTCA
>DATJYH010000082.1:0-7287 GCA_035499675.1 Puia sp. | reverse complement strand
TCGAATGTCCCACAGGATCGGGCGTCATGATGAACCTCTTTGAAGTGAGCAAGGAGATAGCGGATCGTCTGACCCGCCTGTTTTTGCGCGACGGGAGCGGCAGGCGCCCCGTGTACGGTGGCACGGAAAAATTCCAGACCGACCCGCACTGGCGGGACAATATCCTTTTTTACGAATATTTCCATGGAGACAATGGCGCCGGACTTGGCGCAAGCCACCAAACAGGCTGGACGGGTGTGGTGGCAAAAATATTTGAGCTTTTTGGCAGGCTGGACGGTAAAAAAATACTGGAAGGAGGAAAGGAAGCTCTCTTTGAAAAAGCAACAGGCAGCGACAAAAAAATGCCGGAACCTGGTAATATATCTCTTTCCGTACCGGCCTAAGAAGAAATCAGGGTCACGGCAGGTCATGGCAATTATTGGAGGCGATGCGCCCGCAGTTTCGTATATTCGGGTACTCAAAATTCAGTGAGTTGTGAATCGGGAATCACTAAAGATGCCGTTTGGTTATTGGCGCATGCGCAGCGTATTGGCACTGCTTGCCCTGCTGTCCGGGACCTGTACAAAGGCGCAATCCTACATGCCCGCCCTGGCGGGTAATATATATCTTGCCCCATGGACGCCGCTGCCTGCAACATCCCAGCTGGGGCAGGGTAATGTTACAAACCAGAGATGGTTTGTCAGCCAGTATGCCGCTGTATCGGCGGGGGCAACCTTTTACCCCGGGGGCAGCGCCACATTTATTTCAGTGCCCATTGGACTGCAGCTAAACAGACAGATAAACAGTAATCTCTATGCTTTCGCCGGAGTTTATGCTGCACCGACCGTTGCCAGTTTTAACCAGGCCTTTCTTCATCCATCGTACAATAATGTTTACCCGTATAATTTCTCCAATCAGTATGGTGCTGGCATCAACACCGGCATACAAATGGGACTGATGCATGTGAACGACGCCGGAACCTTTTCTATTTCAGGCAGTATCAATATAGAAAGAGGTTATTACCCCGTGTATCCCGCTGCCCCGCGGAGTAATCTGAAAAGGCAATAGCAGGATCACTACGCTTAGCAGTAAGGACCCTTATGGCATTCAAATACATGTCCTACCATTTTGCATCCATTTTCCTGAGTACTTCTTTCATCACAGGATCTTCGTTGGCAAAATATTCTTTCGATGAAAGTTGCACGGGTATATCCGGCTCGATCCACTGACGCGTGTCGCCCGGAATGCTTTCATGGTATTTGTTGGAGATACTGCCCATGGCGCCGCTGTAGGGGAGCATGATGTAATTGCCCTCTCCTACAAAATTGGGGCTTGAGGAGGAAGGCTCCCCGGCAAACAGTGCATGCGTATTTTTATTCATCAGGGAAATAAATACCTGGGCAGCAGAAAACGTGTTTCTACCGGTGATGATAACGATCCTTGCTGTCGGGTTTTCCTTTTCAAAACGGATGATGCCATTCATTAAACTGGTAAGCAACGTCAGGTTGCCGCCGTTGTTGTGTCGCACGTCCACGACCAGGAGTCTCGGTGCTGAGCTCCGCAGCGTATCGGCGAACCGTTTCCCAAATGCATCCAGGGTTTCATTCGTTTTATCTTCTACCTGGTTGAACTGGAAATACAATATCTGCCGGCCCCTTATCCAGGTAAACCAAAAATTGTCCTGGACGTTGGCTAAATACAGCGGCGGCGCATTGTCTGCGAGACGCGACGGAAACAACTTTGGAATGCCATGAAAATCGCTGGCGGGAATAAAATTCACCTCCTGCAATCTTGTTTGATGTTGCCTGTCTATAACTTTTAGATCCACGGTGGAAGACCCGGCCGCGAGGCCATAGCATTCATAAAGGCTTCGGAACCGCAATACAGAGGGTGCAAACCATTTGATTGTATACAGGTTGTCGTGATGCACAAATGAGTTCATGTCGGATACGAGTTTAGTCACATCAACTCCGTGAATTTGAACCACCCTGGCACCAATCAGGCTTTTGTAGGATTCATCTGCGTCGATGATGTACACACCATCGCTGAAAAGGTAAAACTGAAGGGGAAGGTAAAATGACTGTATCTTCCGCGATACCGGAAGAATGTAGGAATGCCCATCGTGCATATAAAAAGCCAGGCGTTCCAGTTCGGTAAGCATACGTTCATCACTATACGCGGCAACCCTGGCCTTTAATTCGGAAGCAGCATTCAGCAATTTCGGGGGAAGAGGTTGGTTGCGATACACATAATGCTGCGTTTTCATGATATACAACAGTGTATCGATGTCGGAGCTCCATCCCCTGACCCTTTCCTGCCCAACCTGGCATCCTGCCAAAACCGGCATGCACAGTACAAAGAAAAGAAGAAGCGTGCGGCAGCATGCAGCCCCCCGCAGCTCGTGGTTTACCTGTTTCATAAAAATGGTTCGTTATGGTTGTGATCTTTTACTGCCCTGTACCGGACAATAGGGCCCGGTTGAAGTTGGAGATGGTGTCGGGCCCGTTGTGAATATAAAGAGGCCGAACCATATGTTGGCAGATATTAAGGACAAATCCGGTTAATTCGATGCTAAACCGGATTTTTTCAACCCCAAACGAGACGCACAAATCCGCTGTTACGGCGCCTAAATACCTGCCGATATCGACGATTTGCTGTAAATTAGGTTTCCGTCTTACTCCAGAAAAATGCAGGTCACGGCATCAAAAGAAAACCGATTCGGCTTTTGGCTGGTCATCAGCATCCTTTCCATATTATCGGATGTTACCGGCAGTGCATTGGGACAGGCCCGGTCTCCATCCCACGAGGTTAGATTTCAAAAACAAATACTCTCCACGGATTTCATTTCGGAAGGAGTGGCAGTGGCCGATGTAAACGCCGATGGAAAGCCGGATATCCTGGCCGGCGCATTTTGGTTTGAAGCCCCGCATTGGACAAAGCATGAAATAGCAAAACCCATTGCCTACAATCCCGATACAACTTTCAGCAATTCCTTCCTGGATTTTGCCATGGATGTGAACCTGGATGGCTGGATTGATTTGATACGGATCAGCCTGCCGGGAGAGGAAGCGGTTTGGTACGAGAATCCCAAAAACAAACCGGGGCACTGGCGCGAACACCCGATTCTTACCAACTGCGGAAATGAGTCGCCAGCTTTTGTGGATGTGGACGGAGATGGCAGGCCGGACCTGCTTTGCAATGACCCGGTAAACCGCGAGGTGATCTGGATGCAGGCACCCACTGCAAAAGGAGATACGCAATGGACGCGTCATATCATCGCATCGGGGGATGGCCCCGGCGTGAATCGTTATACGCATGGATTGGGTTTTGCCGATATGAATGGCGATGGACGCCCGGATGTAATCATCACAAAGGGCTGGTGGGAAATGCCGGCCAACCCCAAAAAAGAGCATTGGGTTTTTCACCCGGCCGACCTGGGACCCGATTGTTCCCAGATTTATCTGATGGATGTCAACCAGGATGGCCAACCAGATGTGATCAGCGCTTCTGCGCACGACTACGGCATCTGGTGGCATGAGCGAGCATCACCGAATCCAACCGACAGCATATGGATCCGTCATGATATTTTTCACGGCTTCTCCCAATCACATGCCCTGGCCCTTGCCGATATAAACGGCGATGGTTACCGCGACCTGGTTACCGGCAAGCGTCATTATGCGCACCTGGGGCATGACCCAGGTGCACATGAACCTTCGGTATTATACTGGTTTGAATTCAAACCGGGCAAGGATCCGCAATGGATCCCCCATCTCATCGACGATCAGTCGGGTGTGGGGCTGCAGGTACTGGTGACCGACATCGATCACGACGGCTTGCCCGACATCGTGGTATCCAATAAAAACGGGACATTCTATTTTAAACAGCTTCGCCGCTGATCCGGGCGTTTAAATTAGGGGTTGATCAATTGCAGAAAAAGTAGCCCATTTCCACACCGGTCCGAGCCAGGCTAAGGCAGCAGCGTTTTTACAACACCCTTTGTAGCGATAAAAGGCCGGAAATAGGCAATGGGGTCGGTGCCCTTATACAGCAGACCATGCATGGTGTTGACGGTTTCCTGGGTATACTGGCTTTTATGACAGTACCAGGAAGTCAGCGCCTTGCTCACGTCGGCCGTGCTGAGGTGAACCTGCACCGTAAGATAACGGAGATCAGTAGTCGCGAAGTGATAATCCGGCGGAAGATTGCCACCGGGAAGTTCGATATAATAAAGATTGGTGTGTTTGGGCCAGGTGCGGCTGGCAAAGATCTCGGTAACCACATCTCCTACCAGCATATGGTCCGGGTGTCCCGTCCAGCCCGAGCCGCCCCAGGTAATGATGGCATCGGGTTTAAGTTCCGCAAAAATGCGTCGCAGGGCCCTGCGGAGACTGTCGAGCGATCTAATCACCCCGTTGATTCCTTCACGCATGTCCATCTGGTCGTGCAGACCCAACATGATGGGAGGATGGATCCCAAGGGCCTGGGCCGCACAGGCAAGTTCTCTTTTCCGCACGGCTGCGAGACTATCACCCTCAGGGATATGCGCATGTGGTGCGGTGCCTAACCGGCCATCGGTGGCGGAAACCAGGTACACATCGGCCCCTTCGGAAGCATATTTAGCCAGTGCTGCCGCCGTGGTTTGTTCATCATCGGGGTGGGCAAAAACCGCGACGATGGTTTTGCCTTTGGCAGACTGGGACAGGGCGGGAATCGAGGTCAGGAGGAGTGAAAAAGCAAGCAGTGATTTGACGGAAGCATTTCGTTGCATGGCGGGGAGGGTTAAGCAATAACACAAGTTATGAATTTGCAGAGACTCTTGTCTGATTTGTTTGCGAAGAATCGTTGAAGTCGACCACTTCATTTTCCAGGTGGTCAACTTGTTTGGTTATTTCATCGCCGCGCGGTGCACAAACAAACTCTGCTGCAATTCAAGAAGTTAACAATGATTGTGTTGTCCGGCGCCAAGTTGACCACTTGGACCAGCAAGTGGTCAACTTCAATTCACCAAAAAAAAGGAGCAATAGGCTGGCTATTACTCCTGGGCTTAGAAAAACCCGTTTATTGCTTAAACCGTCTTCAATCATGTTGCCAAAAGGTCGGCGAAATTGTTACCTAGCTCCTGGAAAGCTCTTCGACTACCTCCATTTCCCCATCACCAATCCTTATATTTTTTATTGTGCTGTCATCCTCGATCAGTACCATATACACCGTTTTACGCGGGAGGATAATTTCATGCACCCACTTAATCTTACAGTCGTAATAAACCGACCTGATCTGCATCCGTAAATCCCTCGCCAGTTTCGTTTCATCATATTGCAGAATAGAATACATCCATTTGCCCTTTTCAGAATAGCTTACGTCGGTTTGACTTCCCTGTCCGAAAAACCTGGCTGAGTATCCATAGCTTTCCCTGTACCACATTTCGTCGTTAATACCGGCAAAGGATTTCTTGAAGTCAACAAGTGCTTTGACATTGATCTGATTTTTCCCCAGCACTTCCTTGAGGGCGGAAAATTCAGCCGCCGCAGCTGAAACCAGCAGCCTGGCGGAGTAGTGAACGGGTTGCCCGTAAGTACTGCCCTGGGCATTTGCATGCGGGATAGAAACGAGTAAAAACCCGGTGCTAAATAATGCGATGGTCAAAATTGTCTTTTTCATTGTTAAAAGTTTAATGGATGTATAATTATGTTTTCAGGATTAACTTACAGCCATAAAACTAATCTGCTGCAACGGGCAATCCCAGCCAGATTGAACTGTTAACGGGAACCAACGGACAGTTGGTCGGTTTGAATGAGTGGACCAGTAACAAAAGCGGCTAAAATCTTCCTGGCTGCAATTTTTTCAGGAGTGCTTCTTTACGACTGCGGGAAACGTCAATGCTGCTACCATCGCTCATCAGCAGGTAGCCGCCTTCGCCCTTAACGTATTTTTCCACTTCGTTGAGGTTAACGACATGGGAGTGATGAACCCTGGTAAAAGAATAGTCTTCCAGCATCTCTTCTATTTCCTTCAAAGTGCGGGATGCAATGATCTTTTGTTTGTTTTTCAGCGACAGGATGGTATAATTTCTGTCGGACATGCAATGCAGAATGGAATCTACATGGATCATTTGAAGTCCTTCCATGGTGGGTATGGCAATCTTATTCAACAACGATGCCGGGTGATGCAGGTTTTTCAAAAGAATATCGATCTGCTGCGGAATGGGTCGCGTGAGGCGTCGGACCACTTTTTGCACCGCTTCCTGCAGTTCCTCCCTGTCAATTGGTTTTAAAAGGTAGTCCAACGCACTGAAGCGGATGGCCTTGATGGCATATTGATCATAGCTTGTCGTAAAAATAAGCTCAAAATTTACTTCCGGCAGTTTTTCCAGCAATTGAAAGCCATTCATCTGTGGCATTTCAATATCCAGGAAAACAAGATCGGGTCTTGTAGTGCCGAGCGCTTTCAACGCGCTGGCGCCGTTGCAACAAATCTCACTCACCGCTACTTCAGGGCAATAACGTGCCAATAATGTTGCCAGGGTCTCGCAACAGTAGGGCTCGTCGTCCACAATGATTGCTTTGATTGCCGCCATATTAACTACATACGATTAAAAATCAGGTGGAAGATTCCGCGATTTCCTTTGTTTGTATCCTCAATATAACTCTTGTTCCGGCTGCCCTCCCATCGCCGTCAAAAAGATCCTCGAATTCAAAAGAACCTTCCCCCTCCGGGTTTCCATGGCCCGAGGCCAGCCTCTCCTTCGTGATCTTTAACCCCATGGATTTTTGTTTTGACACGGACCTGCTATTGATCTCCCCCGCAGCTTTCCGTCCAATGCCATTGTCGGTAATGCTGCATACCAATGTGGCCCCCTCCATGGAAAATGCAATTTCCAGGTAGCCCTTTTCAGCGTCGCTTTTGTTCATCAACCCATGCCAGATGGCGTTCTCCACAAAGGGCTGTATCATCAGGGGTGGCATAAATATATTGCCGGCCTCCACGGAACTGTCGAACCGGATGCTGTAATCAAAACGATTTTTAAACCGGAGCCGCTCCATCCCGAGGTAAAGCTTTAGCATGTCCAGTTCATCCTCCATCGAAATCAGCCTGCTCTTCGAATTGACCAACACCATCCGTATTAGTCTTGAAAATTTTGTCAGGTAGTCGGAGGCAGGTTCCGTTTCGTTGTTCAGGATGAAACTATTGATGGAATTGAGGCAATTAAAAATAAAATGGGGGTTCATTTGTGCCCGCAGGGCCTGCATTTCCAATTCCGCACTTTGCTGTTTTAACTCGGCCTGGGTTCTTTCATGCTGCAATTTTTCA
>DATJYH010000081.1:0-3528 GCA_035499675.1 Puia sp. | reverse complement strand
GAATATTTTCCCACACCACGGGCCATGGTGGCGGACAATGACCTGGCCCTGGGCCGGATCGTGGAAGTCGTTTCACAAAGCAGGTTCTGGGATTCTACGGTGATTTTTGTAACGGAAGATGATTCCCAGTCAGGCTGGGATCATATCTCTTCCTACAGGACCGTTGGCCAGGTGATCAGTCCTTACTCACGCCTGGCTAAAACCATTCATGAAAACTACAATCAAACGTCCATGGTCAGAACCATTGAACAGATCCTGGGTATTCCGCCGATGAACGTCATAGATGCCACCGCATTACCGATGTTTGATTGTTTCGGCAAACAAAAAAATACTTCCTTCTTTCAGCATATTCCCAATAACATTCTTTTAAACGAAATGAACAAACCCGTTTCGGAACTCCGGGGGAAGGCCAGGTATTACGCAAAACTGTCTGCCGCCAAAGCATTCAAGGAGCTGGATGGAGGTGATGACGATGAGATGAACAGGATACTTTGGTTTGATGCCAGGGGTGAAACAAAATATCCGGCAGGCAGATAGCCCGTCTGTCATGTCCGATCATGCTATTACCATATTGTGAATTTTTTTTTTGCGGCCATTGTCGGCGGAAGGTTGTTTAAATTCATTCTTCATTTCCAAATTGTCGGTCATGAAACCTCTTTTTCTTACTGCTTTTGCAACCACACTGCTGTTCGGGATGCCGTCTGTGCTGGCGCAAAAACAATATGATATCCTCACGGTACCTGGCGTAAATGAACAGACACATATTGATGTCAGCTCCAAAAGCGTCCTGGCGAGCGGCCGGTATGTTACCCCGGCGGGAACGACTATCCAGATCACGCACGATCCATTTGGCATGGCGCTTTCGCCCGACGGCAGTAAAACGGTGACCATCCACAATGGTGTTTTCACCATCATCGACAATAATACCCTCGCAAATATTCGTGTGCCGAGCTATGACTGGAAGATTGTTTCGCCATTTTCTAACGGTTCCTTTATGGGGGTGGCCATTGCACGCGACTCCAAAACCGTTTATCTGAGCGGGGGCGACAATGGAGCAGTGCTTGTATACGATATGGAGAAAATGCAGCGCATCGATTCAATTTCTCTGAATGGAAAAGTTGATTCAGCGACCTACGATGACAGCTTTACCTGCGATCTTCTGCTGAACGAAGACCGGCATGAGCTGCTTGTACTCGACCGCGGTAATTTCCGGCTGGTGCGAATCGAACTGCCCACCGGGAAGATCACCGCTTCCATTAAGACCGGCCGCCAGCCCTTTGGCTTGGCGCTGAGTCCGGACAAGAAAACAGCATTTGTGGCCAACGTGGGCATGTACGATTACCCGCTGCTGCCGGACATCACCGAGAAAAACTACGATAGCATGTTGCTGCCCTTCCATCCCTATGGCAACAATACCAAGGAGTCCATCGAGGGGTATACCTGGCATGGAAGAAAAATACCGGGTCTCGGGAGCCCGCTCGCCCCGGAGTCCATGAGTGTGTATGCCATCAACCTGGACAGCAATAAAGTGACCGATCGTTACAAAACAGGTTACCAGATTGGGCAGATGGTGGAAGGGGCGGAAGTGGTGGGCGGCGCAAGCCCCAACTCGCTTGCCGTGGGCAGCAGCTATGCCTATGTGACCAATGCCACGAATGATAATATTTCGGTTATTGATTACCGCCAGCATAGGATCGTGGGGGAAATTCCCGTGAAGGTAAATGAACAGATTGACCACTACCGGGGGTTGCTGCCTTTTGGCATCACGTTGAGCCGTGATGAAAAAACACTCTATGTGGCGTTGCTGGGTTTTAACGCCGTGGCAGTCGTGGACATCGCCAGCAAAACGACGAAGGGACTGATTCCTGCCGGTTGGGGAACCAGCCGCGTTATGCTGGACCGGGATGAAAAAGAAATGTATATCATCAGCTGTCGTGGTTACGGGGCCGGCCCCAATGGCGGAAAGGGTTTTGTGGCGCCGGTGCAGGGTACTTATATCGGCGACATTCAACTGGCAACTTTTCAGAAGGTGGCTGTGCCGGATGCAACGCAGTTGGCGGTATATACCAGGCAAGCCATCTCCAATACATTTGTCAGTCAGCGGCGGACGGATGACGGGCGGAATCCCCTGCCGGTTGTGCAGCACATTCGAAAGAGCCCGATCAGGTACATCGTATACATCACCAAGGAAAACAGGACCTATGATGAGATGCTCGGTCAATTGCAGGCAGGAAACGGGGACTCCACACTGGCCCGTTATGGAGTGGGCGTGAACATCATTCAGAAGGACAAAACGCTGTATCACGTCAACGTATCACCCAATCATTTGAAGATTGCACGCTCCTTTGCTTTTTCCGACAACTATTATTGTGACAGCGACGCTTCCATCCATGGACATCACTGGATGCTTGGCGTCATACCGAACGAATGGGTGGAAGCAAATTCAAGTGTGGACAAAACAGCAAAATATTTCTCAAAGGCGTCGGGCAGAAGATTTCCCGGTTCCACCGGCAGCATGGATCCGGAAGACTATGCGGAAAGGGGAGGCTTATGGGAAGCACTCGACAGGAGCCATGTTTCCTTCTATAATTTTGGCGAGGCCAATGAAACGGCCCATAACCGTGAGGAATGGACCGATACGGCCACCGGTTCCGGTCATGGGGTGATGGTTCCGATGCAAAAAGCATTATTTCCGCGAACGAGCCACAATTATGCAGGGTTCAATACCAATATTCCCGACCAGTTTCGCATGCAGCAGTTTGAGTCGGAGTTTACAAAGATGTGGTTGAAGGGCAAGGCCAGCATGCCCCATGTCATCACCATCCAGCTGCCCAATGATCATACGGCTTCCCCCAGGCCGGCGGACGGCTATCCTTTCCATCACTCCTATGTGGCCGATAATGACCTGGCGCTGGGCCGGCTCCTGCATTTTCTTTCCAGGACACCCTATTGGAAAAATATGCTGGTGATCATTACAGAGGATGACCCGCAGGGAGGTGTTGACCATGTGGATGCGCATCGGAGTTTGCTGCTCATGGCCGGACCCTGGGTCAAACGCGGCTATGTTTCGCATACCCACGCTAATTTTGGCTCTATCCTGAAGGCGATCTATACCCTTGCAGATGTTCCGTATGTAAACCAATACGATGCTACGGCCACTTTACTCCAGGATTTCTTTACAGATCATCCCGACTATCGCCCGTATACGCTGGAGTTCCCATCGAAGGAAGTGTTTGATCCCCAGGTGGCCATGAAGCGCTACCATCGGGCCATCGACTGGAGGAAGATCATGAAGGGACCCGAGATGGACGACGAAGATGAATTGCGCAAGGAACATTACCGGCAGAAAAAAGAGCTTGATGTGCAGGGGAAGGTGGACAACAGCAATTCGAAGAATTAAAAGCCTGTCAGGGGGCCGCCCATAATCTGCAACCAGCAGCTATGGGTGACCGTTACAAATACCTTGTCTGCGTGTTCAGGAAATTAATGGCAGAAACGCAGTTTTTGAGTTTCAGTTTTTTGAGAATA
>DATJYH010000080.1:0-14126 GCA_035499675.1 Puia sp. | reverse complement strand
CATAGAAAAAGAGGCCAGGTGCCCTTTGGAGAAATCATGATTGAATAAAATGAACTTGACGATTTCCATGACGATTACCAGCAGGTAAAACAAGGGGATTTTTTTCAGGTTTTTCCTCCAGTTAAAATCCGGGTGTAATAGAAATATAAGAAGTATGCCGGCAAATTTCAGGACGATCTTGTCGATGGTAAAAACAAGAAGAAATAACAGCAGGGGCAAATAGATGCGATCTCTGGATTTTTTAAAGGTCAACAGGAGCCATTCTTTCATGTCTGGTTGATTTTGGTTTTTTTGTCCGATTTAAATTGGTCGGATATCCTTTGGTAAAAAATGACGTGTTGTTTGACGGAATCACGGACATCAAAATGCATCTCAATGGTCCTTCGGCCTTCCAGAGCCATTTGATGGCGGAGGTCTTCATTTTCCAGCATCAGCAATATGGCCCTGGAAAGGCCCTCCACATCATCGGGGTCAATCAGCAATCCATTTTTTTGGTCTGTAATCAATTCCGGACCGGAAGACCGTGAGCTGTTGATCACCGGGCAACCTACTGCCATGGCTTCAAGCGGTGCAAAGGCAAAGCATTCGGCATAAGATGGAAAAACCGCCGCTATGGCCGAAGACAATTCTTCGAACAATTTCTCCCGGCTTACATGGCCATGAAAATGAACAGTAGATGTTACGGTGGGTTCCAACAGGGCTGTTAGCTCATGAACATGTCCTTTTCCGTAGATGTCAAGTGCCATGTCAGGATGTTTTTTTGACACCACGTTCCATGCTTTTACCAATGAATAGATTCCTTTTTTTCTGATCAATGTGCCCGTAAATATGATTTTTTTCTCCCTGGCTTTTGCAGGATTTTGCAAAGGAATGTTGATGGAGTTATATAGTATTTCGATCGGGTTGTGTAACCGAAACAGGAGGGCGGTTTTCGCGGCCGTATACCGGCTTACCGAGCACAGCGCATCTGCACGATGCATCTGATAATATTCCGACCGGTACACATATCGTTTGAGTGGGAGACCCATTTCCCGCTGAAAATAGGAGTAGGAGCCGTTGAATTTTACGATCAGGGGGACTTCAAAAGAAGGCGTCTTGATGGTTAGAAAACTATGCTGGAAAAACGTATTCCAGTCCGACATTTCTATTACGTCAATTTTCTCTTTATCAACGAGCTTCCGGATAAAACGGAACAGTCGTTTGACCGAGAAATAAGTGTCCCATTGCAACAAAGATGAGAACTTAAGCAATCGCCAAAGCCATTGATCTTTGCGGGAAAAATTGTTACCGATCAGGCCTATGTCAGTGCGGTACCGCAGGCGCCACACTTTAACACCCTGATCTTCTTCAAAATCCAGCCCTCCATAAGCATGGGGGTATAACCCTACCACATATACTTCATGGGACTGCCTCACCAGTTCACGCCCCAGGGTTTGCACCATCGTTCCGATTCCGCCGTTCCTGCCCGGCGGGTATTCCTCACAGATAAATAAAATTTTCATTTGGCGAGTAGTAATTTTAGCCGAGCCAGATCTTTCCTGTTAAAAAGCCTGCAAAGAAATATAAGCGCCAGGTAAGCCAATATCGCGATGAAGCTGCCAACAACGAAATTCCCGGATATCGCATTGGCCAGACCGGAGGCAACGATCGCCAGTACCATACATACAACCAATGGAATAATTGGAACGGCCAGTTTTTGCTGGTTTACGAACAGCTTGTATAATATGAATTGAACGACCGTACTGGCCGTGAAAGCGCATGCGGCACCCATGGCATTGTATCTGGGGATCAGTATCAGATTAAGTGTGATATTTAACAGTGAAACAAAGGCTGTGATGTAAAATGTAAGTTTTAGCTGTCTTTGGGCGAAAGCCATGGTCCAAAGGAAATTTGTATAATAATGAAGCGGTACGGAAAATGACAATACCAGATAAATCGGCGCATCTGCCGCACCGTACTTTCCGGCCGAAAGGGTACTCATAACAGGTGTCCACGCGATGTTAAAAGCAATCGGAATGAGTACGCAAATGATGGTTTCAAATCGTAGCAACAACTTCAGTTCATTTTCCTTACTGTTGGCAAGGCTCTGCTGATGGCTAAGATAGCGGACAAATTTCGGAAGGATGATCGGCGCTATGACAAGCATGGGAAGCCTGGATATCTCAAATATTTTATAGGCGAAGGAGTAGTCCGCGGTAATGGTGGCGCCGCTTACCAGTCCCAGGATGATCCAGTCTACCCTTGCCAAAGCGGAATCAAAGATCATGACGCCCAGTTGAGGCATGGATTCCAGGAGGAGCGCCTTGTATAAACGCCTGTTCCAGTAGGGCTTGACGTTGGTATTTAATTTTGCGAAAACCAGGAACACACCTGCAACAAGTTCTGCGGTTGAAGCGAAGATGAAAATGCCTACGACTGTTTTTGCTGAAAATACACCGATCAGTGCGCATACAGCCAGCATCGTGCCCTTTACAATATTGCCGGTAACGGACATGATCGCAAAATATATAAAGGCTTCCTTTCCATTAGCAATTTGTTTAAAAGGGCTCGACAAAAAGGTGATAACAAGGCTGATTCCAACACCCACCAATAAATAGTGTGTCCTGAAGAAATCCGGAACAAGGGCCTTTGCTGTCAAAAGCACAGCAATAAAAATACTGCCTCCAATCAGCGTGTGAAGTACGTGAACTCCCCCAACCCTGGCAATGTCTGCACCGGCGGCTATTCTTTTTACAATGATCAAATCAAGCCCCAGGGTCAGTAAGGTAAGGGCCACCGACACAACAGCGATCGACCAGTTTAGCTCACCATAGCTGGCTTTTTGCAGGTATCGTGAAGTAAGATAGAATATCAACAGGCCAAAAAGCTGGTTAAGTATAACTTGCAGAGTACTTGATGAAAGATCTTTAACAACTTTTTTTGCCATATTTTATGATGGCCGCAAAATTAGCAAATTATGCCTAATATAAACGGCAGACTGGCTACCAAATGAGACTGATTAATCGAACGTAAGAGGATTACCTTATGATCTGGTTTGTGAATGATTCTCCATCGACCGTGTGCGGGGCGAAGCAGTTCAGTACCCGACAAATTTTTTTGGAGTTAATTGAATGGATGAAAATGCAATAAATGCAAATAGCATCCGTTTTTGGTTTTTATTCAAAATGCTGGTTGTCTACTGCAGAATAAAACTGTTTTCGGATGCAACCTTTTTAATGGAAGCGCTGTCATGAAACGAACTGAACTGATTGTGTGCGTAAGAATCAAAATAATGTTAATGTGGTGAAATGGCAAGTAAATTGATATGAGGTAGGTGTTTTCACTGATCGCATCAAAAGTATTTGGTGGATCGCCGGCTTTAGTTTTATTTTGCAACGGAAGTCGGCGTATATTGTATTGATATTTAAGCATTTACGAAACTGTTCTATCCTAACTAACCAAAAAAGAATACCTAATGCCTGTGATTGTCAAAGAAGGCTTATCTCTATTCAAAAGAGGCAATAAGAAAAAGAGCCCAGTTTTATTAAGAAGCTTTATTACTGATCGTCGTTTTTATCTGGTCGCCAAGCGAATTCTCGACATTACCGTATCGTTATTGGTCATTGTTTTTTTGTTAAGCTGGATTGTTCCCATCCTCGCTCTTCTGATCAGGCTCGATTCGCGGGGACCTGTATTCTTTCTCCAGAAAAGAGTCGGTTTTCTTGGCAGATCATTTCGTTGCATCAAATTGAGGACCATGTACGTGAACACACTTTGTGATCACCGGCAGGCCACCAAGGACGATCCCAGGATTACCAGGGTGGGACAGTTTTTGCGCCTGACAAGCCTCGACGAACTACCCCAATTCTTCAATGTGCTCTTCGGCGATATGAGCATTGTAGGTCCCCGTCCTCACATGCATAAAGACAGTACCGACTTTGGCCGGGTGGTAGAGAACTATCGCCTGCGTCATTTTGTAAAACCGGGTATTACCGGGATGGCCCAGGTAAAGGGCTATCGCGGTCCCGCTAAAGACTTTCACCAGATATTTCATCGTTATCAATGGGATGCATTTTATATCCGGAATGCTAACCTGTCCCTTGACTTTAAGATCATGCGTTTGACGGCCGGACAAGTGTTGAAGAGCATTTTCGCCTATAAAAGGGCGGAAGCTGTGGAAAATGCATCCGGCCTCGTTTTTGCCAAGACGGTGTCCGAGTAAACAACCGGTCTATCCCGACCATTTTTCCCTGTCAAGACTCCTGTATTGTATGGCTTCGGCCAGGTGTTCCGGTCTGATTTCATCGCTTTCAGCAAGATCGGCGATGCTGCGGGAAACTTTGATGATCCGGTCATAGGCCCTTGCTGAGAGATTTAGCTTTTGCATGGCATTGCTCAACAGTTTTTCCCCGGCATTTCCAATCTGGCACATTTCCCTGATTAATTTACCACCCATTTGGGCATTCGCATATACACCTGCGTGAATCTTAAATCTATCGGCTTGTTTTTCCCTGGCCCGGATCACTCTATCGCGGATAGTCCGGGAACTGTCGCCCTTTTGTTTTGATGATAATTCCGAAAAGGACACCGGGGTGACCTCTACGTGCAGGTCGATCCGGTCAAGCAGCGGGCCTGATATTTTGTTGAGATATTTTTGAACCGCACCCTGTGGGCAACTGCACTCTTTGTCCGGATGGTTGTAAAACCCACAGGGGCAGGGGTTCATCGAGGCAATCAGCATAAAGCTGGCAGGGAAATCGACGGCGAGCTTCGCCCTGCTGATCGTGACCCTCCTTTCTTCCATGGGTTGTCGCATAACCTCCAGAACTGTGCGTTTGAATTCGGGCAACTCGTCCAGGAACAGCACCCCATTATGCGCCAGCGAAATTTCACCGGGTTGAGGAATGCCTCCGCCCCCTACCAGGGCCACATCGGATATGCTGTGATGAGGAGCACGGAATGGCCTTTTTACCACCAGGCTCGTGTCCTCATGCAATTTGCCGGCCACGCTGTGAATTTTTGTGGTTTCCAGCGCTTCCTGGATGGACAGCGGCGGCAGTATGGTTGGCAATCGTTTGGCGAGCATGGTTTTGCCGGCGCCCGGCGGACCAATCAGGATAGCGTTATGACCACCTGCCGCAGCGATCTCAAGCGCCCGCTTTATATTTTCCTGTCCCATCACGTCGCTAAAATCCAGGTCGAAATCGTATTGGGCAGAAAAAAATTCTTCGCTGGCGTTTACCGATATGGACTGCAATGATTGATGATCTTTGAAAAAATGTATCACTTCGCGGATATGACTGACTCCGTACACATTCAGGTCGCTGACAATGGCGGCCTCTCTGGCGTTTTGCGTGGGAATGATCAAACCCTTAAAACCCTCTTTCCTGGTTTGAATGGCAATGGGAAGGGCACCCTTGATCGGGCGAACGGAGCCATCCAGGTTCAATTCCCCCATGATCACATAATCTTCAAGCAGCGTACTGTTGGCAAGCTGCTCGCTGGCCCCGATGGTTCCAATGGCGATGGCGAGGTCAAAGGCGGTACCTGATTTTCGTATATCCGCGGGGGATAGGTTGACCACGAGTTTGGTCCGGGGCATGCGGTACCCATTTGTTTTCAACGCGCTTTCCACCCGCTGAATGCTTTCTTTTACCGCGTTGTCCGGCAGGCCCACGATAAAATATTTTCTTCCCTTCATCACATTCACTTCAACGGCAATGGTGATGGCGTCCACCCCATACAAAGCGCTGCCAAATGTCTTGACCAGCATATTTTCCAGGTTATCAGTTAGGACTGGTAAGATAAAATTTTTACTATGCCCCTGAACTGCCTCTTCGTGGTATTTATGCTGTTTTTACCGGTAGGTGGTTGTATTGGGATGAAAATTTTGCCAGGAATGCCAGAACTCCTGGTAGGCTTGTACCTCCGCCAGCTGCGATCCCTGCAGGGGCCCCTGTATGGCGTAACCCTGACCGTTCCAGGAGGAACCCGTCTGGGCATCGTTCATCAGTTTCGAACTGTCATTCCAGTTGAATTGCAGGGTTTGCCCGCCAACATTCCGCTTCCATACATGAAAGCTCATGCCGTCCCTGTCCAGCTGTACAACCAGCGGAACCTGCTGTAGTTGGTCATTGATAACTTTTTCTTTTACCACCTGGTTCCAATCATATGCCCTTGCATGACCGCTTTCCACCACACCTACCACCCAGGACTTGAATTTCCAGGATGCGCTGTCTCTTTTTTCCAGGCTGCTTTTGATGGTGCCCGAATCAAATCCTTCCAGGTCCGCATACTTTGTGTTGTACACCGTATCCGGCTGCAGGACCAGGGTATTGGGGTGCCGGCTGATCCAGGTTCCCAGCCGCATTTGTGACGAAGGTAACTGTGTCAGCTGCTGACCCTTCATGGGTCCGGCGATGGCCTCGCCCGTAACCTGCCGCCACCAGCTTTTGCTCGTTTCGTCTTCAAACATAGCATTGAAATGGTCCATGCCTACAAGCCTGAAGTGCTGGTAAACATGTTGGATCATCGGGCTGTAAATACGACCGGTGCGGCATACGGTGCAATAGGTCACCAACACCGGCGTTCCCCCGATGCTGTCCTGCACCTGGTGATGGTAGCCGATGATCTGAATGGGATAAGCCCGGGCCTCACCGTTCATATATGCGGCAATGACCAGCTGGTTGGTATCAACCTGGTTAGCGGCAACCGTTAACATTCGTTTGTTGCCGGGTTGATAAAACATTTTGTCAGCGAGAAAACGGAAATTGAAAAAATAAAATACCACAGCGTATAAAATAACCAGCGCAGATAAAAATATTCGCTGTCCCGGCCTGCCATTCCGCAGAACCGTCAAAAGGGACGGTAGCACCAGCAGGGAGCCGATGACGCGGAACCAAATAATATGTCGATGCAGGAAGTACGCAATGTCAATGCTGTTGGATCGCTGGCTGCCCGGGAATGGCATGATAAAGTAAACTTTCAGGATTTCAGCGGCAAAGAGTATGATAAAACCCGCGGTCAGTAAAATTGATTTTCTCATGGGTATCCCATGTGTTTTGGTCAGGGATCAAATTACAGTTTTTCCAGCATATCTACCACCTGTTCCCTTTTCAGGATAAGATAACCCAGGCGGTCATTGCTGATCCCATCCTTCAACTGGTAACTGAATTCAAGCTGGTCGTCTTTTACCGAGGTTTCGAAATATTTGAAAGAGATGTTTGTAAACTGTTTCAGCTCTTCACCAATCTCATATAAATGCGTGGATAGGATAAAAAGAGAGTTTTTGATTTTTATAAGGCCCCTGATCACAGTTGATGAACATTTCATGGCGTCCTGTACATTGGTGCCTTTGAATAGTTCGTCAATCAGTACCAGCCATTTGTGGTTGTCGTTGATTTTCACAATCGTGTTCTTGATCCGTTGAACTTCATTAAAGAAATAACTTTCACCCTTCACAATATTGTCTGTAACGTTAATATTACTCAGGATCCCATCAAACAACGTCAAACGCATCGCACGGGCCGGCACACCCATGCCCAGGTGCGCCAGGAACACGGCTGCTCCTACTGCTTTGATAAAAGTGCTCTTACCCGCCATATTGGCTCCTGTCAGGAACAGGAAATTGCTGTCCCGTTTCAAAGTTATATCATATGCCACCGGTGAAGGCAGCAGGATATGATACAACGCCTCCGATGCTACCAGCGGATCTTCCAGATCCAGGAAAACCGGCAGCGCCAGGTTCAATTCCCGGGTTGCTACGGCCATGGAGTACCAGGCATCCAGGCGACCGTAAATTTCAATCAGCTCAAGGGCAGCATGTTTAAACCGGCTGCGTATGTAATTGCCATAATAAACGGTTTGTATAGACGAAAATTCCTGCCCGGGTTTTCGTTGACTGAGGGATTGGATCACATCATGATGCATGAGGATCCTTGCACGGTGCAGGTAACCCTGGAGGAGTGCAGGGCAGTCATCACCATCGAGCAAATGAATGATGGTATGCATGCCGCGTACAAAATCAGCAAAATGGGATACAGAATATCTTGTCAGCGAGTAATCCGGCCCGTGGAAAAGTTTATAGGTAACGGCATTGAGGAAGTTGTGGCTGTCTGGTATTTCGTCGATGGCGGTTTCGTAGAATTTCTCCATCACCATGATGGTGCCGTTGCTGATGGAAGAAGGCCACTCAGAAAAATTTTCCAGTACCAGCGTAATGATCTTTTGTGTTTCCAGGATGGGTTTCCGGCTGCTGAAGGGTTGCGTGAAATACTGGAGCAACCGGTCCCTTCCGCCGCGGGTACGCGTGAAATTCACCCGATGGAATATGGAGGACTCTTCATCGTGACTGAAAATCGAAAGGTCTTCGTAGCTGGTTTTATCAATTTCCATACTGGTTGGTCCCGCCCCGGGCGGGTGATTATTTTGATGGATGAAACCAAAGAATGTTCTTTGTGCAACGGCTAGCGGGCGAACGATAAACGCTGACCTTTTTGAGATTCATCAAAGCGCCCATTTCCATAAACCATTTGCCCATTTACAAATGTGTACCGGATGGAGGCGGGAAAGCTGAAGTTTTCCAGCGGGCTCCAGGCGCACTTGTACAACAGGCCCTGTCTGGATACAACCGTTCTCTGGTCGGGATCAACAATCACCAGGTCTGCAAAATATCCCTCCCTGATAAAGCCCCGATCCCGGATCTGGAAACAGGTGGCCACCGCATGGCTCATTTTCTCAGCCACTTTTTCGATGCTTATCCTCCCTTCTTTCACATAATACAGCATCAGGAGCAACGGGTGCTGTACCAGGGGCAGCCCGGCGTGTGCTTTTTCATAAGCGCCTGTGCTTTCCGCTGCCGCTTCGGTCAGGGATTCGTGCATGTCCCTGGAAACTCCCTTTTCCTCAAGTGTATGAGGGGCATGATCCGTCGCGATTACATCGAGGCGGTTATCCAGCAGCGCCCTCCAGAGTGCTTCCCGGTTATGCGGGGCCTTAATGGCAGGATTGCATTTGATCAGGTTTCCCAATGTCGCATAGTCCTGGCTGGTATAGTGCAGGTGGTGGACGCAAACCTCTGCGGTGATCCGTTTTTTTTCAAGGGGGAGAAGATTGCCGAAAAGCTGTAATTCTTTTTCGGTGGAGATATGCAGGATATGTAAGCGGCTGTTGTGTTTTTTGGCAAATTGTATGGCCGCGAGGGATGAAGAGAAACAAGCCTCTTCGTCACGGATCACAGGGTGATCCGCGGCCGTTAGCGTGCGACGTTGCTCCCGGAGTGTTGCAAGGTTTTGACGGATGATTTTCTCGTCTTCACAATGGGTGGCAATCAGCAATTCACTTTCCCGGAACAACTTATCCAGCGTAAGATAGTTGTCCACAAGCAGGTTGCCGGTGGAAGAGCCCATAAAGATTTTAATGCCGCATACGTCATTTTTTTTCCCGTTCGTCTTTAGTACTTCCTCCGCATTGTCGTTGGAGGTGCCCATATAAAAAGAATAGTTGGCCAATGAACTGTTGGCAGCAATGCGGTATTTGTCCTCAAGCAGTTCCTGCGTGAAGGCGGGGGGAACCGTATTCGGCATTTCCATAAATGAGGTCACCCCACCGGCTACCGCTGCTTTCGCCTCGGTATAAATGGTAGCCTTATGCGTTAGTCCGGGCTCACGGAAATGGACCTGGTCATCAATGGCACCCGGCAATAAATATTTTTTCGCGCCATCAATTTCCTCCACCCGGAATGTAGTCTCGACCCTGTCAGCAATCTTTTCGATTCTGCCGTTTCTGATGAGCACATCACCCTGCATGACCATGCCTTCATTAACGATTGAAATACTTTTAATCAGGTAATTTTGCATATCTTGAATCGAGAATAGTTAAAAGGCTAACATGACGCAATTTAAAAAAACCGTTCTTACGCCATGGATAATTTTATTAATTCCTTTCTTCGGTTTCGCCCAGTCCACCTATTTACCACTGAATTCAAAATCTGATCACTTCCTCGACAGGCTGGGTATCCTGATGCAAACCAACCCCGACCTGAACGTATTTACACCCAAACCGCTCAGCAGGAAACTGGCAGTACAGATCGGGGAGCTTGCGGATTCATTGAGCCATCAGTTTCCCTACGATGAATATTATCATCTCGGTAAAACCGATCAGCAAAACCTGGCTGAGCTGCTGATGAATAACATTGAATGGGTGAGCGGCAACAAGGACATATTCAAAAGCAGAAAGCCGTTGTGGAATACCATCTACCCCACCAAAGCGAATTTTTTTGAGGTCAACGCAAAGGATTTTTTCCTGGCGGTAAACCCGGTGGTACAGCTGCAGGAGTCGCGCGAAACGGGCAATTCAGAGCGCGTATTTCTCAACCAGAAGGGACTGATGTTTCGGGGCATGATCGCCGACAGGATCGGTTTTTCCAGTTTTATCACCGATAACCAGGAGCGGGGACCCGGCTTTTTCCAGGAGAGAGTAACCAGCACCGGCTTTCCGGCGGTGCCCGGTGCCGGATATTACAAACCTTTCAAGACAACGGCGTTTGATTATTTTGACGCGACCGGGTCGATCAATTTTAATGCATGGAAATACGTCGATTTTCAGTTTGGGTACGACAAGAACTTTATCGGCAATGGTTATCGCAGCCTTTTTTTGAGTGATTACAGCGCACCCTATCTTTTTCTGAAAGTAAATACCCGGATCTGGAAGCTCAACTATGAGATCCTGTATTGCGAATTGATCAACCAGCATCAATTGGGGGACTACCAGTATCCGAAGAAATATGCGACCATGCATCATCTCAGCATCAACGCTACCAAATGGCTCAACCTGGGGATGTTTGACAACGTCGTGTTCAGCCGGGCAGACCATTTTGATTTTTCTTATCTGAATCCCGTTATTTTCCTGATATCTGCCCAGCAACAAAACGGGAGCCCGGACAAAACAACGGCGGGCCTGGACTTCAAAGCCAATGTCGGTCATACCACCCAGTTCTACGGACAGCTGCTCTTTAATGAATTCGTACTTCATGAAATATTGCACTACTCCGATGGTTGGTGGGGAAACAAACAGGGGTTGCAGCTAGGCGTTAAATACATTGACATGTTTACCATCAAAAACCTGGACTTTCAGTTTGAAACCAACCTGGTGAGGCCGTATACCTATTCGCATAACGACAGTGTATCCAATTATTCCAATTACAACCAGCCGCTGGCGCATCCCCTGGGAGGAAATTTTGATGAATATATCACCATCCTGCGGTACCAGCCTTTTTATAAACTCAATATCGAAGCAAAGGCCATCTACTACAAACAGGGGCTGGATTCCGCCGGCGTAAATTTTGGGAGTAATATCTTTCTCAATTATGAAACACGCCCGCGAGACTATGGATTTAAGATCGGATCCGGTATCCCCGCCAACTGCCTGAATCTTTCGCTGGCAGGATCCTATGAACTAAAGGAAAATCTTTATATCGATCTGTCGGCCATGTACCGTACGTATACGGTGCATAACATAGGCGCGCCGGCCACCACCACCAGCTCCACTACTTTCACCATTGGAGTGCGTATGAACACATTCAGGAGAGTATACGACTATTAGGAAAGCAGGCTGGTTTGTTAACCTTCAAATATCAGGGAGAAGACGATCATCCTCGAATTGAGCCTGTCGATGGTGCTTGAATAGATCAGGTTCGGGTCCCTGGCGTGTACATTGATGATCCCGTCGCTGATCTTGATTTCAGGTGTAAGAATAAATACGGGAAAGAAAAACTGGAATCCGATCCCGGCTTCCACGCTGAGGTCATACGGTTTTAGTTTGACCAGGTCGGCGGCCTTCCTGGCTGTTGCATTGGAAGCCAGGTCATATTGGTAGTTGATACCCCCGAGCATGTATACCCGAAAATTATTGATGCGGTCCGACAGGAATTTGGCCTGAATGGGAAAACCCAGCAGGATGGACTCCACCTGCTTGGTGACCGTGGTGGTTTTCCCGGTCTGGCTAAAATCAATATCGTAGTTCAGGTTTTTATAAGAAAACATCAACTGTGGAAAAACGATCCTGGCTTCAAAATGGTCGGTAAAATGAAAGGTATGCATGCCTGCCAGCCCAAAACCGCCCGTGTTCAGGGGATTTACGGCCAATACACTGTCCTGTTGGAGGAAATAAGGATGCGCATTGACCTGGAAATGGGAATTGTTGTAGATCAGGGCGATACCGAGATGGTAGAATTTATCGTCGTGATCCGGGAGGTTCAACAGGTCACGCTGGGCGCTTAACGTTAGTCCGGCATGCAATATACCCAGCAGGATCATCAGCCGTATCAGGTGAACTTTTTGCTTCCGCAGTAAATGCTGCATATTCCGGTTGTAAGCGTTTTTTGATAAGTATTGGTAAAACCTGTTTTTGTCAAAATGCCGATAAATTCGTCCCCTTCAGGAAAAGCTCTGACAGATTCATTGAGATATTGGTAGGCTTCGCGGTTATTGGACACCAGTTTACCGATGTTGGCTGCAATCAAACGACAGTACACATTGTACAGCTTTTCAAAACCGGTCTTCCTGGGTTTTGAGAACTCCAATACAACCAGTTTTCCACCTGGTTTCAGCACCCGCAACATTTCCTCCAGGCCATTTTCAAGATGCTCAAAATTGCGGACGCCAAAGGCCACGGTTATAGCCTCAAACGTGTTGTCCGGAAAGTTTATTGCCTCACTGTCACCCCTTTGTAACTGCACCTGTTCCTTTAACTTTAGTTTAGCAATTTTCTTCCTCCCAATTTCAAGCATCCCCTCTGAAATATCTATGCCAATAATGGATTCCGGTTTTAAATATTTTACCATCAGGATAGCCATATCGCCGGTACCGGAAGCTACGTCCAATACGCTGGACGGGTGAAGCGCCTGGAGCTCCCGGATGGCTCTTTTTCGCCAATACAAATCTATTCCGCCGCTCAGGAAGCGGTTCAGAAAATCATACCGGAACGCGATCCGGTCAAACATATCGGCCACCTGCTCTTTCTTGCCCAATTCCGAATCCCGGAACGGCACCACACTGTCGTGACGGTATTTTGTCATGGAAGCGCGAAGATACGTCAGACATCGTAGTTTGACCGGGGAACTGAATTATTTTGCAGGCGTCGCTGATTTTGCCCCATGAACATTGTTCGCCGATCATCCTGTATCTTGCAGGAGTCTGCTCCTTTTCAGGCAATACAGGCATGGATATCACAACTTCCTCGTATATCATCAGCAGCCCGGACTACAAGCAGTGTCCCAGGCCCGACAAACCGGAATATGCCTTTATCGGTAGGAGCAATGTGGGAAAATCATCCCTCATCAATATGATCGCCAATCATGAAAAGCTCGCGAAGACCTCGGCCAGCCCCGGCAAAACACAACTGATCAATCATTTCCTGATCAACAACGCATGGTACATGGTGGACCTGCCGGGATATGGTTTCGCAAAAGTGTCACAATCACAGCGAAGAACCTGGGAACAAATGATTGAAGGGTATCTGCGCAAACGTGAAAATCTCATAAATGTTTTCGTTTTGATCGACAGTCGTCACACACCACAAAAAATCGACCTTGCTTTTATCGATAAACTGGGAGCCTGGCAGGTGCCTTTCACACTCGTATTCACCAAGGCCGATAAGGAGAACCAGCGTACCGTCAATGAACATGTGCGGGCATTCCTGGATGCGATGCGCGTAACCTGGCAGTTTCTTCCGCCGCATGTGGTAACCAGCGCCGTGAAGAAAACAGGCAGGAATAAAATACTGGAGATGATCGGGGAGATGAACGCTGCTTTTGAGGGGAGATGATTCCTTAGGCGGTGATTTCCTCACAGCCGGCAACGGGATGTTGCTGGAAAAAGTCAGTTGACGACCTTGTTGGCGCAGCTGCTGCTGGCAAAAGCTTCCGGTTTGGCTTTGAAGGCAAAGCCCATACCCAGGATATAGCCCATCGCTTCTTTCAAAGCATCATTGCTTTTGAAATGCGGATTGGTGTTGATGTCTGCGTGTACTTCCATGTCCACATCATACGTGTTGAACAGGTCGCACAGTTCGTATGCAATTTCAATGCTCTTTGCTACCTCCACCAGCATCCTTTCCTTAATGCTGTACTGGGTTTTTGTTTTTTCATT
>DATJYH010000079.1:0-4541 GCA_035499675.1 Puia sp. | reverse complement strand
GCTCTTGATCAGTTTCATGGTGTCATAGATGGCCATGCCACTGGTAACGACGCCACCGGGGCTGTTGATAAAGAACCTGATTTCCTCGCCGGGCTTGTCCGCATCAAGGAGGAGCAGTTTGTTGACGATATCCTTGGCAGAACGATCGTCTACCACACCCCATAATTGAACGGACCTGCTTTCAAAAAAGTATTTCTCCAGCCTTTTCATCAGCATCCCCATGTCGGATGGTTTGTCCTCTTTGGGTTCCTGCTCATCGGGTTCATCGTCTGATCTCATTGGCATGCTGTAGTAGGGATTCAGTATATATTTTGAACGATTCATGGAAGATTATATTTTGAGTGATGGTTAGGTAAGTAATAAGATGTTGTCCCGTTCGTCGGAAAAAAACCGGTTAGCTTTCGCTTTTCTTTTCCTTCCTCGGGTTGAGCACCAGCACTTCGTCTACCAGGCCATATTCCTTGGCTTCGGTAGCGGTGAGCCAGTAGTCGCGGTCGCAGTCTTTCTCCACCTGCTTCACCGACTTGCCCGTGTGGAAGGAGTAGATCTCGTAAAGTTCCTTTTTTATTTTACGGATTTCATTCACCGTGATTTCGATGTCGCTGGCCTGTCCGCCGATGCTGCCGCTGGGTTGGTGCATCATGACCCGGCTGTGTTTGAGTGCTGTGCGTTTGCCCTTGGTGCCGGCACACATCAATGTAGCACCCATGGAGGCTGCCATACCAATACAGATAGTGGCTACATCGGGGGTTACATACTGCATGGTATCGTATACACCAAGTCCTGAGTAAACACTGCCGCCCGGGCTGTTGATGTACATCTGAATATCGCGGTGGCGGTCGGTGCTGTCCAAAAAGAGCAGCTGTGCAGTAATGATATTGGCCACCTCGTCATTGATGGGATAACCGAGAAAGATGATACGGTCCATCATCAAACGGCTGTATACATCCATCACGGCCACGTTCATGGGGCGTTCCTCGATGATGTTGGGGGTGAGGTTGGTTACCACATATTTGTTATAATCGCTCAGCGTATTGCTCGAGATGCCACGGTGTTTTACGGCGTATTTTTCAAATTCTGTACCTGGGTTCATAGTCATTTCAATTTTTTTTTCTGGTTTTCCTGGTTAAGGGAGGTAGGGAACCATCGGTTCCGGGTTAAGATTATATCCCTTTCAAATCTCCGTCCAAACTTTTAAACTTCCAAAAAACTGACAGAGTTGCAGTAAAATAAAAAATCCTGGCTGTGCAGGATTTTTAAAGAAGAGATGTTTTCATTCTTTAGTGATGATGGTGCTGATGCTCATCCTGCATCTTGCTGAACTCATCCCGGCTGATCGGTTTCTCCGTCGGTTTAACCTGTGTCTCCGCCCACGACAGCACTTTGTCTGTCCGGATACGCTGCACAGCATCTTCCACAAATCTCCTGTCCTGCATCATACGGTTTACATAATCGCTCATCCAGGGCTGTTCCTCATCAAGACCCGCCGAATTGCCGAGGTATCCCATCAACTGGTGCCTGGCAAAGGCTTTCATATCATCGGCCGACACATCAATATTATTTTCCCGGGCTACCTTATCCAGGATCAGGGTCCACTTCAGCTGGTTGGTAAAGGAGGGGAATTCGGTTTCCACTTCTTCCTGTGTTTTCGGTTTTTCACCGGCACTTTGCAGCCAGCGTTTCAGGAAGGACTCGGGGAATTCTATGTTGGTATCGTCCAGGAGTTCATGGTATAAAGTATGCTGCAACTGGCTGCGACTTTGATTGTCCCAGAACTGTTGGATCTCGGCCCGGATGGCTTCACGAAAAGCATCGGCGGTTTGGATATCCTTGGCAGGGAACACGGTCTTGAAAAAAGTTTCATCCAGTGCTGCCTTCTCCACCAATCCTACTTTGGTGATCAGTATTTTGAAATATTTGTCGCCGGCTGTGGCATCGTCTTTCGCAAGACCGAGGTCGTTGAGGATCCATTCCCTTTCTTTTTCTTCAAATGCCGTATTCAGCTGCAGCACCAGGGAATCATCCTTCTTTTTCCCGAGCAGGTTGATGCGAAAAGCCGGGCTGAAATATTTTACCAGCAGGGAATTGTCTTTTTGTATACCGCCTTCCACGGGGCTGCCGTTTTCATCCGTTTCGCTGAAAGTAACATTCAGCACATTGTCGTCCCCCGCAACAGATTCGGGTTCGGTCATTTTACCATTTCGAACCTGGAGACGTTCCACTTCTTCATTGACCATCTCGTCCGTTACCTGCACTTTGAATTTGTTAGGTTGCAGGGTAGCCAGGTCGGGCAGGTTGAAAGCGGGTTTCAAGCCTACTTCAAAAGCAAATGAATATTCTTCAGGTTTATTCATTTCGATCTGTCGCGCATCATTCTCGGGCAACGGCAGGGGTTGTGCGAAGATGTCCAGGTTTTCACTGGTCATATAGTCCGTGAGCTGTTTTTCCACGGTGCGCAGCACTTCATCCGTAAACACGGAATTGCCATACATTTTTTTTATGAGACCGGCCGGAACCATTCCTTTGCGGAAGCCCGGTATGTTCGCTTTTTTGCTGTATTCCTTCAGCGCTTTTTCAAAAGAAGGGAGATAATCATCCTTGGCCACTTTTACGGTGATCTTGTCGTTCAACAAGCCAATGTTCTCCCGGGTCACTACGCCCATAATGGTAATGTTTAATGTTTTAGATGCGGTTTTCCCGCCCGCCGGTTGGCGGTTTTCGGTAATTTAAAATCGGGCTGCAAAGTTAAGGCAAAAATGACGAAAGTGGGAGAAAAAAGGGCGGTTTCATCCGTTCTGTGCGGGTGGAGGGACTCGAACCCCCATGCCTCGCGGCGTCAGATCCTAAGTCTGATGCGTCTGCCAATTTCGCCACACCCGCAGATTCCAACCTGTCCGGACCCGCCATTCCGGCCGGTTCCGATTTGTTGAAAATGGCTGCAAATGTAGGGCATTTGGAACAGAAGTAAAAGCCCGCAGAAATATTTGAGGGGTCCCTGTACTGACGGTATTCAATCAAACGTTAAACATTGAATGTTAAAACATTAATTGGGTGCCCGGCGCGGCTTCACAATTACCGATAGTATTCAGTAAATTCGTTTCGAATCACAGAGATGGAGACCATTGCAGCGATACCTAAGTACAATCTTACCGAAGACCAGGAAAAGAAGCTGATCCTGAGGGAGTACCGTGCCCTTTTGCGTTCACTGAAACCGAAGTTGAAAACAGGCGACAAGGAACTGGTGCGGGATGCTTTTGAGATGGCGGCCGATGCGCATAAAACCATGCGCCGGAAGAGTGGGGAACCTTATATCCTGCATCCGCTGGCGGTGGCCAGGATCTGTGTGGAAGAAATCGGCCTGGGGGTGCGATCCACGATTTGTGCCTTGCTGCATGATACCGTTGAGGATACGGATATTACCCTGGAGGATGTGGAGCGGGAGTTTGGGAGTGAGATCGCCCGGATCGTGGACGGTCTCACCAAGATATCCAACGTGATAGATGTGAACGCCTCCCAGCAGGCGGAGAATTTCAAGAAAATACTGCTGACGCTCACCGATGACCCACGGGTGATCCTGATCAAACTGGCCGACCGGCTCCACAATATGCGCACGCTGGACAGCATGAAGCGGGAAAAGCAACTGAAGATCTCCTCCGAAACAGTGTATGTATATGCGCCGCTGGCCCATCGCATGGGGCTTTATAATATCAAGACCGAGCTGGAAGACCTGGCGATGAAATACCTGGAGCCGGATGAATACCGGGAAATCGCCCGTAAACTTTCTGAGACGAAACGTGAGCGTTCCCGTTATATCAACGAATTCATCAAACCCCTCAAGGAAAAATTAGAGAAGGCGCATTTTGATTTTGAGATATATGGCAGGCCGAAAAGCATTCATTCCATCTGGAACAAGATGCGCAAAAAAACGGTGGCCTTTGAGGAAGTGTATGATCTTTTTGCCATCCGGATCATCATCAATGCGCCTCCGGAAAGAGAAAAGGAAGAATGCTGGAAGGTCTATTCCATGATCACCGACGAATACAGCCCTTCTCCCGAACGGCTGCGCGACTGGTTGAGCAATCCCAAGTCAAATGGCTATGAAGCCCTCCACACAACCGTGATGGGTCCCCAGGGAAAATGGGTGGAGGTGCAGATACGGTCCAAGCGCATGAATGAAATTGCAGAGAAAGGATTGGCTGCACACTGGAAGTACAAGGAGGGTGGAAATGATGAAAGCCGTTTTGATCTTTGGTTCCAGCAGATCCGCGAGGTTTTGAACACGGAAGACAATGACTCCATCAACTTTCTGCAGGATTTTAAAACCAGTTTTCTTGCTGAAGAGATCTATGTCTATACACCCAAGGGCGATGTAAAAATGCTGCCCATGGGTTCCACGGCACTTGATTTTGCCTTTGCCATTCACAGCGCCATCGGGGTGCGTTGCATCGGCGCCAAGGTGAATCACAAGCTGGTGCCGATCAGTCATAAACTGAGAAGCGGTGACCAGGTGGAGATCATCACCTCCGGGAAACAAAAACCCA
>DATJYH010000078.1:0-3031 GCA_035499675.1 Puia sp. | reverse complement strand
GGGATAACCATTGTAGGGAGCATCCAGCCGGTCGCCCAGGAAATATACCCTGGAGCTGTCAGCTTTTTCCCCCTGTACCTGCAGGCTCCCGTTCACAAGCAGGGGCGCATTGGCATGGAAATAGATTTTGCAACCCGGTTGGATGGTCAGTACCGCATTGGTATCGATCTGTAGTCCTCCAAGGATCACGTAGGGAAGATCATTGGTCCAGGTAGTATTTGTACCGATGACCTGGTTATTAAAAAAATGGGCGTTTTGTCCCCATGCCTGCAATTGAATGTAACTGTTGTTGCCATTATAGCTGACCTGTATGCTGTCTTGTAAAATGAATGCAAGATTTGAGCTGCTTCCCTGGCCATTCACCGAAATAAACACATAGATACTGTCGTTAGGTTCCATTTCAATGTTGTCATTTTCCGGACCCGGCGCTCCGTCGATATTGAGTTTGAAAGGCGACTGGCTTCCGCCCATCAGCCTGACGGAGGACAACAATAGTTTCTGGTTGTTGGGATTGTAAATTTTAACCGACTGGGTGATGGATCCGGTACCGGTAAACACGGTATCGAACAGCACACTGTCGGCGGAAAAGCTGATCAGTGCATCATGACTGGTGATGAAGCCATTCTTCTTACAGGAAAACAGGAAGAAGCAGGCGGAAAGACAAGTAAGCAGCCAATATTTATGCATCAGTATCAAAAATACCAACTAAGACCAGTTCACGAACGGCCGGTATTCAATATTTATTGTTGCAGGTTGACTTGAATACTCAAAGGTCGGAGGCGAAGGCCAGGGCCGTGATGCTTACCCGGGTTCCTTTTATTTTCGTGAGTTCCTGTGCGCAGGCTTCCAATGTAGCGCCGGTAGTGATCACGTCGTCTACCAGCAACAGGTGTTTGTGTTCGAGGCTTGTTTGGTCCGAGACCTGAAACCTGCCGGCCATATTCTGCCAGCGCTCCATACGGCTTTTATGGGTTTGGGTGGAAGTATCGGACAGTCGGATCATGGCTCTTGGAAAAACGGGGACCTTTAATATTTCTTTCATCCCTTCACACAGGACGGCTGCCTGGTTAAAGCCTCTTTGTTTTTCCCGCGCTGCATACAACGGCAGCGGGATCATGGCCTCGATGTCAGCAAAACGACCCGAGCGACTGATGCTGTTGCCCATGATACTGCCTAAGTAATGTCCCAGTTTTCTTTTTCCCCTGTATTTGAACTGGTGCATGATCTGTTGCAGCGGCGAATGCTTGGTAAAATAATACTGACAGGCAGCGGCTATGATGGGAATGCGTCCCCAGAAAATCTTTTCAACCGGGTTGCCTGGATGCAGATGAAAATCGGTCGCGGGAAGCCTGTTGAGACAGGACAAGCAGATCAATTGATCCCTGGCAAGGAGATCGCTCCCGCATCCCGGGCAGCAACTCGGAAAAAATAAATGCGACCATCCTTCCGCAATGTCCTTGGCCAGGGACGTGATATTTTTCATAGAGATAAGATTTGATTCCGCGGGTTGTTGATTTGCCCCGGTAATAATTATAATATTTGTTCTCAAAACAGGTACTTGTAAAGTTCATCCACCCTGCCCATGCTCACCACTTCAATATTGAATTTTTGCCTGCTCAATCCTTTTTGGTTGTATTTCGAGAGGATGATCTTTTCAAACCCCAGTTTTTCGGCTTCGGCTATGCGCTGTTCTACACGGTTCACCGCCCTGATCTCACCGCTCAGCCCTATTTCGCCGGCAAAGCAAATGTTTTGAGCTACGGGGATATCCTCATAGGTGCTCAGCAACGCACTCAGTACTGCCAGGTCAATAGAGGGGTCTTCTACTTGCAGCCCCCCTGCGATGTTGAGAAACACATCCTTCATTCCAAAGTGAAAACCGCCTCTTTTTTCCAGTACAGCCAGCAGCAATTGCAACCTTCTCAAATCAAAACCGCTCACTGTTCGCTGCGGGGTTCCGTACACCGACTGTGTGGCGAGTGCCTGTACTTCGATCAGCAGGGGTCGCAGCCCCTCGATGCTGGCAGCAATGGAAATGCCGCTAAGATGTTCCTCCTTTTGGGTAATGAGTATTTTACTGGGGTTAAGAACGCCCTTCATTCCTTCATCTGTCATTTCATAGATGCCGAGTTCGGCCGTGCTTCCAAACCGGTTCTTAAGTGTGCGGAGTATGCGATAGGTATAGTGGCGGTCTCCTTCGAATTGTAGTACGGTATCCACCATATGCTCCAGTATCTTGGGTCCGGCAATGCTGCCGTCCTTGGTAATATGCCCGATCAGGAAAACGGGGGTGTCGGTTTCTTTAGCGAACCGTTGCATTTCTGCGGCGCATTCCCTGATCTGGGATACACTGCCCGGGGATGATTCAATATAGGGTGATTGCAGGGTTTGGATAGAATCTACGATCACCAGTTGCGGCTGCAGTTTTTTTATTTCCTGGAATATGATTTGGGTGGATGTTTCTGTGAGCAGGAAAAAGTTGGCTTGTGACTTTGCCGGATCCTCTCCCGGCAGTTTCAGGCGATCCGCGCGCATTTTGATTTGTTGTTCGCTTTCCTCACCGCTGATGTAGAGGACACGGATGTCACCAAGCATCAGCCCTGTTTGTAAAAAGAGTGTGCTCTTTCCAATCCCGGGTTCACCAGCGATGAGCACAATGCTGCCACCAACGATACCACCGCCCAGCACCCTGTTGAGCTCTGCATCTCCCGTGATGATCCTTCTTTCCTCTCCACTGATGACTTCGTGCAGTAAGATGGTCCTGGTTTCCTTTTGTAAACCGGACATTTTTTTCCAGTCGCCCGCACCAGGCTTGTTGTCCCTCGTTACCAATTCTTCAATGAACGTGTTCCATTGATCACAGTTGGGGCATTTCCCCAGCCACTTCGGACTTTCATAACCACAATTGCTGCAAAAAAAGGCGGTTTTTATTTTACTCATAAAGTAAAGGTAGAAGTATTGACAAAAAAGCTAAGCTGGTTTTGTGAACAGCATTCAGTTCAATTGTTCCTGTGATGATGTCTGTATTCAA
>DATJYH010000077.1:0-5267 GCA_035499675.1 Puia sp. | reverse complement strand
AGGTCGAATGGAAGCCGGGAGGTTGGGGTTAACAGCCGGAGCCGTATATCGGCCCTGGCCTTGAGTATATCGTTGGAGTCATTGATGGAGAGGGAGAAATCATAGTGCAGTACATCCATCACCCTTGATGGCGGGAATTCACCGGCGTGTAGGAGAGGAGCATAAAAAATAATCGAAAGGAGCAGGATTGACAGTGCTCTGATCATAAAAAATCTTTTGCAGGCCCGCGACCGGCCGGGTAAAAGATAAATGTAGGACATCAGGACCAATAAAAAAGCCACTGAGAGCGGCTTTGCAAACAATTATGATTTTTTTGAGCGGTTGGCAGCAATCGAAGCTGGTTTCTTTCTTTCTACAATGATTGCAGAAAACTGATGATCCTGTCGCGGTCAGCCTTCGACAACTGCATGAATTGTTGTTTTGCATTCCTGGCTTCTCCGTCATGCCACAGGATGGCTTCTTCCAGCGTTCTTCCCCTGCCATCATGCAGGTAATATGCGGTGCCTGTTGTTTTTTGCAGCAGGCCGATGCCCCACAGCGGCTGGGTCCTCCACTCCCGGCCGCTGGCCAGGTAATCAGGCCGGTTATCTGCGAGGCCGTTACCCATATCATGCAACAGGAGATCCGTATAGGGATGGATGCGTTGATTGCTCACCTGCAACAACGTCACATTCACAGCCGTTTGAATGGTGGGCCGATGGCAACCCGAGCAATTGATCTGGTTAAACAGCAACGCACCCTGCCGAACATCGGGATCGGTGATGTTTCTTCTTGCGGGCACGGCCAGCGTTCTCACATAAAATGCAACATAGTTCAGCAACGTATCGGGCAGTTCGGGCTGCATATCTCCCTGCAACACTTTCATCTGTTCCTGGCCTGCTGCGCTTTCAAGAGGCTGTACATAACTGGTCACACCCATGTCCTGCTGGTAGGCCGTGGCCACCTGCAAAAGCAGGCTGGAAGTATTTGCCTTCAATCCAAACCGGCCCAGCTCGGTTTGCCGGGTATAGGGATTGTACACATAGTTGGCCTTGCCTGTGATGCCATCTCCATTCCTGTCGCCCTCATCCACAAACGACAGGATGGTGGTTTCGGGAATATTTTCCAACAGGCCCATGCCCACCACCGGCGGGGCCAGCCTGGGTGACAGCATCACAACCCCAGCCAGCGGCAAGTAGGGATTGACCAGGTTGTAGGATGGGCGCCGCAACAGCAGCGAACTGCCGTCGGGGTAATTGACCGTGCTGTCGGTATAACTGATATCAATAGCCGCTTCCGGCAGCGCGCCAAATACTGACTGGTCCTGCAACTGTGTGCCGAATCCCGGAATGGCCAGCGGGCCGCCATGGTCATCCATGCCGGGCTGGCTGATGCGCATCAGCAAACCTGAATTGGCAAAACCCGCTGTTGGAATACCTTCCCCGTCGTTGCGGTGGCAATTGACGCAGGAAACATTGTTATAAATGGGCCCCAGGCCTGCAGCGACCCTGGCGGGAGGCGCAACAAAGATCTGCTCAAATGTCTGGTCGCCGATTTCATGTACACGCTCGTCCCGGGCGCTGAGTCCCGCCATCATATTGCTAAATGCTTTTGATGACTCGTCGAATACGGTGGTGGAACCCCCGCTCAATCTTTCATCATAGCCTTCGTCCGGGAATATGCCGGCCTTATGGCACATGCTGAACGTGCCGATGATACAAACTATTCCCGCTGTGATATAAAATTTCTTCATGTCATTGATCAGGTTATCATGTAACGCTCCGTGTCTAGTCCTTCACATACTGTTTTAAAAAATTCACCAGGTCATTTTCCAGCAGGCTTTTCAGATTGGCAAGCTGCGTCATGGTTTGCTGTATCTGTACCCGCTGGTCGAAAATGGCTTTTTCGTAAGGCGCTGTGATATTATCAAAAGAACTGATCGCGGCTGCAATCTGGGCCTGGATCTGGTTGTCAAGGTTTTTGTTTTTGGAGGCGACGAGGTCTTTCATGCCTTTGCCGCCGTTCAACCCCATGTATACATTTTGTACGCCGATGATATTGTCCTTGAAATCGATCAGGGTATTTCCCGAATAGGGTGATTCGCAGAGATCGGGATTTTTTGCGTCAAAAGGATCTTTCATTTTTCCGGACCCCACCTCGTCGCATATCCCCGCCATGCCATTATCGCCCGTGATGTCGAGAAAAAATGCCAGCCTGCTGCTGTAAGCCGTACTGCCCTGTCCGGCAGTCATCACCTCCTGGGCATAGTTCACAGGGGCTGAGGTCCAGCTTTGATACAGGGGCTGGACGTTGTTGTATAAAATATCCCCCGCCAGGCTAACAAGATATTGTTGTTTACGTGCATCCAATTCGCTGGCTTTTCTGGATCCGTTCTCTCCGAAAATGATGTATTCAATCGGGTGATAGCCGCGCAGCGACTGCGGAAGGGCAGCCACGTCCGACAACTGCAGCGGATTGTTGCTGGCGAGCAGTGAGTCCATCTGTGTGTAATCCGTGGGCCAGGTATCCGTGTTGGGATCATAGTCATAGGCTTCCACGGGCCCAATCAAAAAACCTTCGGTCTGTTCCCAGATTTTACGGATGGCTTTCCAGGAAGCCTGGGCGGCCTGCAGGTTGACATCTGTAGGGTTGGCAGTTAGCACAGCAATGGATCCGTTCAGGGCCACGGCGGCACTTGTCAGGTTGCTGTATTGTGCCAGCGCCACGTTGTTGGTAAAATCATTGATTACGTTCTGCTCCAGTGTGGCGGGATCCACCGTTTCTCCCGGATTGGACGCCTTGTGGCAGGAAAATAGTGTGATGAAAGAAATTATGATGAGTAATACGGGTAATTTTTTCATGGTACATTAGGTATTTAAGTGAATGATCAGTTTATCTCCGTCCAGCGAGGTGGGGAATTTTTTGAGCGATCTTTCGGCAGGCCCTTTTTTTACCTGGCCTTCGGCATCAAACTGGCTGCCGTGGAGTGTGCAGGTAAATCCATTGCCCGTGGGCGCCAGTTGGTTTTGCTGGTGTGTGCATTGCAACAGCATAGACTCGTAGCTGCCGTCAGTTTTTTTGTGCACCGCAATATTATAATACCAGCCATTTGGCCGGATGATTTGAAGGCCGGACTGGGTGAAAGTTGCGAGGGGAATTGTCAAACTGCCCCCGACTATATCTGCCCTTGTAACCTGGAAGGTCGGGCTGCAGGCCTCCAGTTGCGACAACAGCCCGCCGGTCATGCCCAGCAGGCAAAAATTACAGGAGGTCTTTAAAAACGTTCTTCTTTCCATGGTCAAGTTAATTCTGCAGCCGCCCTCGAGTAAACGGCGGTCTTGTTAGCTAACTAGAATGAATAACCGATGCCGATGTTCAGGAACTGGTTGTTTTGATTGTAGGGTAATGCATTGGGTGGCGGATTGATGACCAACTCGGAATTCTGCGGCCCGGTGTGCAGCAGCCTTACATCTGCCTTGATCACCACGTTTGGCAGGGGCAGGTAGCTGAATCCGGCAATAATATGCGTCTGCTTCTCCGTTCCGTCATAGATGGCCTTGGGAGGGGAAGGGATGTTGGCATTCATGTCCAGGAACTCAGCCCTTGTAAACAACATGAGCTGTGTGATGCCCTGTTTGTGATAGAGCAGGTCATAGCCCAACTCGGCGTAGGCACCATACATGCCCGATGCCATGTTATTGGCATAGGCGGTATTGACGCTTGCAGCATCCGGGTACCAGATATAAGCGCCCAGCGCTTTGAAGGCAAACCCCTTTTTGGCATACTGAATGTTTGCCTCGCCAAGATACAGCGGGGTACCAAAGGCTCCGCTGTTCAGCCCCAGGCTGTCGGCCCCTCTCGGGCTCAGTCCCACGGTACCACCCATATATCCTGAAACCTGGAATTTGAAATCTTTCCAGAAATATTGCAGGGAAGCAGTGATGGCCAGGTTGTTGGCGAACGCATTGCTGCCTTCTGCACGTCCGTCGCGGATACCCGTGCCATGCGTAAAATTGGCGCTGTTGAGACCATTGATCAGGGCGATGCTGTAATTCAGCGGCATCCGGCCCGAGGTGCCATAAAATCCGACACCGAGCTCACGCCAGGTGGCAGGAATAATGAGCTGTTCCACAATCGGCCGCTCCACGCCGTTGAAATTAACAGGCAGGTGGTTTTCATTCAGGATGCCGATCCTGGGCACAAAGAGACCGGCAACCAGGTAATGAGAGGGGTTCAGGTTGAATTTCAAAAAAGCCTGCTCCATCGCAATTTCACCGGCGCCGCTCTCACCCGCGGCGATCTTGGCGTTCTCCAGTTCCAGCTCTGAAAAAAAGGAGATCTTATTGCTGAATTGATGCCCGACAAACAATACCGCCCGTTCGAGCGTGACGGTAGATACCTGCTTGTCAAAATCACGCTGATAAAATACGCTGCCATATCCCGAAATCACGGTCTTACTGCTGGAGATACCCGCATTAAGAGAATCTTCATTGGTCATCACCAGTTGCTGCGCCTTGGTACGGTAGGGGACCTGCTGGGAAGCAGCAGGCAGGGTGGCGACCAATAACAGGAAAACGGGTAGGTTGATTTTTTTCATGCCGCAAAAGAATGCTGCGGACAATTATTATGGTTACGGTATCGGAAACTTCATTTATTGAATCGGGAAAACTTTTGGGGATCACTGTTAGATGGTGGTTTGAGCAGCGATAAAAAAGAATTCGGCGGGATGGGACCCGACCAGGTTCATCACCAGAACAGTGGCTTGCTGGTGCTTCCTCCCTGCCACTCACAATAAACACAGATTTTTTTGGCGATGACCAGCACTCCCCTCGATGCAAAATAATAGGGCGCATAAGTAGTGTCGTCATAAGTGTAATAAAAAGGAGGGTCTGGGTTCATATAAATCACCCGGGTGTCGCAGGAATAGTCCGCCGTTGGGTTAAAATCCCAGTTTGTCAGCTGATCATGACTGATGAATATCCTTTTTTGCTGCCGGATAGCGGCACTGGCATACCCCACCACCGGTTCGGCCGGATTTTTTAACGAACGGATATTGCCCGTCAGTTGACTCGGCTGCGGATCAAACAGGGTCCCCAGCTGTTGCGAATTGGTCTTGATGGTTTGCCAGTAGTTGTACGCTGCCCCGGTGAGTGCGTATTGATCTACAAGTATGCTATACCGGTAGTATAGCCGGCTGTCTTTGTTCGGGATGGTAAGCAGCGGCTGCATGCTGATCACATCCCGGCTCAGGCTGCCGGAAGTGCCCAGGAGCAAATCGGTTGAAACGT